>NZ_VNIM01000030.1 GCF_007785815.1 Alterirhizorhabdus solaris
AGAACCCGTTCACATACCTCACACCGGAAATATCCCGGTCATAACCTCGGCGCGGGGTGGAGCAGCCCGGTAGCTCGTCAGGCTCATAACCTGAAGGTCACAGGTTCAAATCCTGTCCCCGCAACCATCTCAACTTGCGAAAGCCCCGCCCGTAAAATGGCGGGGCTTTTCGCGTTCGATGCGATCGTCAGGATGCCGGCGAGGTCGCCCTGCACGTCCATCTCCAGGCCACTGTCGCTGGGCGTAAGCACGATCGCGGAGATCAGCGATCGGAGCAGGTCCGCGGCCTTGAGCCGCTCTGCCTCCGGTCCGGAGTTGAGTGCCTCGTGCAGGCTCTCGACCTGGCGGCGATAATAGCCTGCCATCTCGGGGTGAAGCAGCGGTGCCGGCTCCTTGCTTTGGGCGACAACAGCTTCGAGCTCGCGCTTGCGCGCTTCCATTCGGACCATGCGCTCGTTGAGCCGATCGGCGGCACCGCCGCGCAGGATCATGTCGACGAGCCGGTCGAGGTCGCGGTCGATCTTCCTGATCTGGGCCCGCGACGCCTCCAGCGTCTCGGATCCGGCGGAACGGATACGGTTCATCTCGCGTGTGAACTCCTCGCAGAATTCGGCGAACAGCGCCGGCTCCATCAGATGATGCCGCAGGGCTGCAAGGACGCGAGCCTCGAGTTCATCGCGCCGCATGTTCGTCCGATTATCGCAGGTGCCTTTGTTACGGGCGGTCGAGCAGCCGAGCATCTCGGATGAGATCATCGAATATCCGCCGCCGCAGCAGCCGCAGCGGGTCAGTCCGGAGAGAAGATAACGTGGCCGCTTCCGGTCTCTCGCCGTGCTGAGCGTCGAAGCGTCGGGCTCGGGCTTCTCAGCCCGCATCGCCGACTGCCGGGCCTTCACCATCGACCATGTCTCGTCGTCGATGATCCGGAGCTCTGGCACCTCCTGTGTGATCCGGTCCTCCGGGGCGTTCAGCCGGGCTTGCCGCTTCCCCGTCGCCGGGTCCTTCACGAACCGCTGCCGGTTCCAGATGAGCTTACCGACATAGAGCTCGTTGTTGAGGATGCCGGTGCCGCGCTTCGGATTGCCGTTGATCGTGCTGAAGCCCCAGTCGCCTCCGTTCGGTGCGGATATCCCCTCGCGGTTGAGTTCCACCGCGATGCGCTTCGCCGATTTGCCGGCGGCGTAGTCGCTGAAGATGCGACGGACGACCGCAGCTTGGTCGGCGTGGATCGTTCGGTCGCCGCGAACCGCCTCACCATGCGCGTCGAACTGCTTCACCACGGTGTAGCCGTAGGAGTTGCCGCCGCCGGACTTTCCCTGCTCAACGCGCCCGCGCAGACCGCGGCGCGTTTTGTCCGCGAGATCCTTGAGGAACAGCGCGTTCATCGTGCCCTTGAGGCCGACGTGGAGTTGGGTGACCTCTCCCTCGGACAGGGTGATGATCTTCACGTCGCCGTACGCCATGCGCTTGAACAGGCCGGCGATGTCCTCCTGATCGCGCGACAGCCGATCCATTGCCTCGGCGAGCACCAGCTGAAAGCGGCCGCTCAGCGCGTCGGCTATCATCGCCTGAATGCCGGGACGCAGGAGCGACGCGCCGGAGATCGCGTGGTCGGTATATTCTTCGATGATCTGCCAGCCCTGACGCTCGGCGTGAGCGCGGCAGACGCGGAGCTGGTCCGCGATGGAGGCGTCTCGCTGCGAGTCGCTTGAGTAACGCGCGTAGAGGGCAACCTTCACGAGGGTTCTCCTGCTTCGGTAAGGGGGCACCGCGGGCGCGCTCCTTTTCAGTCTCGGCATTGTATCCGTGAGCCGTGCAGCAGGCCAGAGCCAGTACGAACTCGATCAAGCCAAATAGCGTACCTACGACAGCAGGACAGATTTCGCGACGATCATGCCAACGGCGGACCGACGAAGGTCGCACATCCGGGCGAAACCTGCTACAGTGTTGGCAACCAAAGCCGTTTAGTGGCGGACACACAGGAGAGCGACAATGCAGCGGATTTTCCCGCACGCCCTGCTGGCGTGCATTATCGAGGGTAGGCCGCCTCGACCTCAGGAACTGGAATGCGTAACCGATCGGGTTCTACGGGAGGCGTTAGGCGCGAGCGCGGCTTACGGCCGGCAGCATGCGGAGGCCTTGGCTCGAGCCGCGCTCGCCGGCGTGGATACGGTGAGGTCCGAGGCTGGCCTAGTAGCGGCATAAGCGCGCTCCGCATCATCGCAACCAGCGCCAACTACGCCTTTGGCGCGGGGCGCTCGGCGAGTTCATGCTCGAGGCTCTCGATCAGCACGTCGAGCTCCGCAAGCTCGGCCCCGGCGGCATTGCCCCGGGCGCGACGGCCCTCGTGCAGAAGCTCGCGCCAGAAGGCGATCGTGTCGGGATAGACGGGGTGGCCGCGAAGCCGCTGCGCGCTGGCGATGGCCAACTTCAGATTATTCGCGATCGTTCCGTCTATCTTCATGCCCGGTCGGTAGCACGGTTGGCGACCGGTGCCAGCAGGCCGGCGAGCACGCGACCAGCGATGCCCCGCCGCCCTTGTCGCGATCAGCCGTCGACCGGCTCGCCCCGCGCCTTCGCCAGCGCGTCGGCACCGCTGAGCTTTCTGGAACGTGGCTTGCGCGCCGGCTTCTCGGCCGGAGCGGCCTCAGCGGTCTTGGCCGGCCGGCCGCGTTTCGTCTTCTTGGGCGCAGGCTCGGTGTTCGCCTCTGCGATGGGCTCGGCGCTCGCCTCTGCCGCCGGCTCTGCGCTCGCCTCGGCCGCGGGCTCTAAGGTAGGGGCCTCCGCCGGCGCGCTCTTGCGGCCGAGCCCGATCGAGTGCGCGAGCGTGCGGCGCTTCTCGGCGTAGTTTGGCGCCACCATCGGGTAGTCGCTCGGCAGGCCCCACTTCCGGCGGTATTCGTCGGGGCTCATGTCATAGTTGGTCCGCAGGTAGCGCTTGAGCATCTTGAGCTTTTTGCCGTCCTCCAGGCACACGATATAATCCGGCCTGACCGAGGCGCGTACTGAGACGGCGGGGTCCTGCTTGGCGCGCTCAGGCTCTGCGGGGGCGTCGAGACCGGTGAGTGCTGAGTATATCGAGCCGATCAGCGCTGGTAGGTCCGCCGCTGCGACAATGTTGTTGCCTACATGCGCCGAGACGATGTCAGCGGTCAGCGTGAGAAGGTCTTGAGATCCGGTGGCGTTCTCGTCGGACATGTACGACCCCGTGTTCGTTTATGATTGTAAGCTCACGGTATGCGATCCAGCGAACCAATTCCTCGGTCGATCTAGAGGCATATCCCTGCATTTCACTGTAGTCGCAAGTCACGCCATAAGCGATACGCCTAGATCATTCGCGCCGGCGCATGGTTTAGGCGCGGGATGGAGCTGGACCAACCGCAGTAGCTCCCCCGGTCGCGACCGCATTTAGCCGTGGTATTTCCGTCAACGGTCACCCCGTTCGTGCTCCTCTTCGGATTCGGCAATGTATCGGTGAGCCGCGCAACGGGCTAGAAGCCTTGCGAATTCGATCAAGCGTTGATCTGCCGCCGAAGAGCCGGAGCTAAGACTCAGGTTCTGGCTTGGCGCTTCGGTCATTTCGTCGGGCACATGTTTTGGAAATCGCATGGGGCGGGCTCGTTGCCTGTCGGCGCGCTGTCCGCCCTTCCGGCCAACGCTCTCTTTTCTCGTCGCTCCCCAGCGTGCTGTCGTTCAGCGATCGATCACCCGCTAGCGGGGTGGAAACTACCAAGCCGTTCCTCGCGCTCGATCAACTCATTGATGTGGTGCGCGATCCGCTGAGCGACGAAGCGCGCGGCTTGTGTGCCCCAGCGAGGGTCAATCCGATCGCGCGTGTCACCAATCTCGGCTGCGAGTGCATCCGGCAAGGCGGCAATCATCGTCTCGAGGAAAGCGCCTGAGCCGGATCGCGCCCAGTCGGGCGCGAGATCTTGTCGACCGAACAGGGCAAGCGTTAGCGTGCCACGTGCCGGCAGTCCGGTCTCGTGCAGGATGGTAGCCGCCTCTTCCAAGCTCATGTGTCGAGTACCCTTGAGTGTCCTATTAAGTTGATCTTTCGATAGACCGACGCGTGGGACCAGATCGCGCTGGGTCACGCCGCTCTGCTCTACGAGCTCGGCGACGACGGCATACAAGGGCGCGGAGGTGAAGGGCGGAGGATCGGCGACGGCGGGCACATGAGTCTCCATCTGGCGAGTCGCGCGCAAGCTACCGCGATCCGGGCCTGTAGGAAAACAAAACAAGAACATCCTAGAAAAACTGGGCGTGCCGGTGCGTGCGAGCTGGCCGCATGCCGCCGGTTATAAGGACATAGGACGCTCGAATCGCTCTTCGTTGATGCCCGCGACGGCTGTCGCGGAGTCGCACCGTACGGCCTGCCAAAATCGCGACGGACGTCGCGAGATCGTAGGAAAATACCCAGCAATGCCGCGACGGCTGTCGCAAATTCCGCGACGAGGATGGAATTATGTTCGCTTAATGTTCCTTTCCGTTGATGCGGGCGTGGGAGCGGGGTGAGGTGAGTGGGCGGTCGGTGTTCGATCGCACCGACCCTCACGGAGACCCTCCCGATGCTCACCATGAAGCTCCCGCTGACCCGCGCCAGTCTCGGCCGTGCCAGCGACTATGTCGTACCCGCGGTCGCCCTCCTGCTCTGCGCCAGCGCCGCCTATGCCGGCGCCGACACGACGTTCGGTCCGGCGCTGACGAAATTCACCGATTTCCTCGAGGGCTCGGGCGGTAAAATCATCGCCGTCCTCAGCCTCGCCGGCGGCCTCATCGGCATGGCGTCGGGCCGCTTCACTCTGGCGCAAGTAGCGGTGCCCGTCGCGGTCGGCATCGGCGTCGGCACGGGCGTGCCCATCGTCACCTCCACCGTCACCGCGCTCATCTGAGCGCGGGAAAAGAGGGCGGAGCGACACGATGTCGGACAAGTATTTCATTCCCCGGCGGCTCGACGATCCCGAGCTCATCGGACTGTGGACCCTTGATGAATTCATCGGTCTCGCAGCGCCGTTCGCCTGGGGGATTCTCTCCCAGCACATCCTGTTGGGCATCCTGGGTGCCGGAGGCGTCTGGTTCGCGCTGCGAAAGGCAAAAGCAGGGCGCGCCACCTCCTGGGTGATCCACGCGGCCTATTGGTATCGGGGAGCGGGCTTCGTCCGGCTCCGCGCCACTCCGCCTTCCCATTGCCGCCGGCTCGCCGGCTGAGGGAGGGGCCCATGCTATCCGACATCGCGCATCAGCGCAGCCAAGCGCTGCTGCGCCAGCGTAAGATCCTGCTCGTCGTCGCCGCCGCCTCGTTCCTGACCAACCTTGCGCTCGTCTCGGCGCTCAGCACCCGCGACCGCGAGGTCATCCTGCAACCGATCACGTCGCGGCCGCTGGCGATCAGTTCGTCGGGCGTCTCGGCGGACTATCTCGAACTCGTCACCCGCGACGTTGCGCTGATGCTGCTCAACCGGTCTCCGGCCGGTCTCGACTATTGGATGGAGCAGATCCTCAAGGTAGCCGATCCCGCCGCCTATGGCGCGCTCAAGGCCGAACTGGTCAAGATCGTCACCGAGCAGCGCGGCTCGGACCTGAGCCAGGCCTTCGTGATCACCGGCATGACGGTCGATCCAAAAGCGCTGTCCTCCACGGTCGAGGGTGACCTCAAGACGTTCGTCGGTGGCCAGGTCATCGCCAGCGAGACGAAACGCTTCCGCTTCGGCTGGAGCTACGTGGGCTTACGCCTCTCGCTGACGAGCTTCGCGCTCATTTCCCAGAATAAGGAGGCGTCTCGATGATCGCCGAACCCAATGCGCCTGCTGCAGACGCGACTCCTACTGTCGCGGGCGACGCCCAATCGGGCGAGCTCAATCTGAAGCCGTTCAGCTTTGCCACCATCGCCGCTGCATTGGCGCTCGCTGGCTCGCCGGCGTTCGCCGACCAGTTTCGTCAGGCCGCAGACAATGCGCAGGTCGACTGCGTCGTCTCGGCCCGTGAGCTGACCCGCATCAGCCTGATCGCGGATGCCTTCGCCAGCGTCAGCAAGATCACGACCGGTTACCCGTATAACGACTTCACCGTCACCAACGAGCCGGTTCGCGGCGACATCTATATCTCGGTGCCGGACGGCTTCGCGCCCGGCCGGGTGACCTTCTTCGCCACAAGCAAGAAGGGGTTCGTCTACAAGTTCACCTGCAAGGTGGCCGGCGATGAGGCCGAGCAGGTCTTCGTCTCGAACCCCGCGATCGCGGGCGAACGCGCGCAAAGCTGGGAAGCGAAATCCTCGCCGCGCGATGCCGCCGTCCGTCTGATCCAGGCGATGGCGACGAGCGCTGTGCCCGATGGCTTTCAGGTGCGGCAGGTGGCGAGCGACCCGACCCGCGTCGGTGATCTCAGCGTGCGGCTGATCGCCGAATATCGCGGCGCCCGACTGACCGGCAAGGTGCTGCGCATCGACAACCGTGCCGCCAAGGCGGTCGTCATCGACCCGGCCGCGGTCGCGCCGAACGGCAGTCTCGCGGTCAGCATCGGCACGGCCGAGCTCGCCCCGCACGGCGCGACCACGATATACCTCGTCGAGGACGCGGGAGCGGGGGCATGACCGCCGCTCCCCCACCGGCCGCCGCCGCGCCCGTTCGCCCCGACGACAGCGGCAGCGCAATCGGTGCGCTGAACTCCAAGACGCGGGCACGCCAGCGCTTGCTGCTTCTCGGCGGCGGCGGAACGGTCGCGATGGCGCTGCTCTGGCTCGTCGCCGGCGGCGGTCCAAGCAAACGGCACGATGCGCAGGCTCCGCAGAAGATCGAGACCGACGGTATCGTCAATCGCGACCTCAGCCAGCGCGAGTTCGTTGCGATCTACGGCAACCGATTGGACGCGCAGGCGCGCCAGCTGAAGTCCCTCGAGGAGCGGCGCGCGGTGGATCCTGCGATCCAGGCAAAACTCGACGCGCTCGCGGCTGAGAACCAGGCGATGAAAGCCGATGGCGCACATACGATCGACGCGCTGACTCAGGAGAACAGCACGCTCCGCAGCGAGCTCACGCGCGCCCAGTCTGCCCCGCCGCCTACGCCGATCTCTGCATTACCATTCGGCACGCGCGATTCATCGATCCCGTCCGGATCGCCGCTCGATCCTAACCTGGCACGCGACGCGGGTGCATCGGCGCTGCCGGCGGCGGCCGAGCGGCAGGTGAAGACGCTGTCCTTCACGACCGTCGCAGCCGAGGGGGCGGGCGCAGCGAAGTCGGGACTGCGCGCCGGGCGACCGCAGGCACCCGCAATCGAGGTCGAGGACAGCCCCGACTATCTGCCGCCGAACAGCTATGCGCCGGCGCGCGTCATCGTCGGCGTCGATGCCTCGGCGGGTGTCGCTAGCCAGACCGACCCGCTGCCGGTGGTATTGCGGATCACCGGTCCCGCGCGCTCGGTGGTCCAGGACGGCAAGCTCCTCACGACCAACATCCAGGGCTGCGTCGTCAACGGTGCGGCGCGCGGCGATCTGTCGGCCGAGAAGGTCTATGTGAAGCTTCAGAAGATGACCTGCGACCAGCCCGGCGGCCGGGTCGCGGTCAGCGAGGTCAAGGGCTTCATCAGTTTTGCCGGCAAGACTGGCGTGCGCGGCCGCGTCGTCAGCCGCGAGGGCAGTCTCGTCACCCAGGCTTTGCTCGCCGGCATTGTCGGCGGCTTCGGTCGCGGCTTTTCGGCCAACGCCAACAGTGTCTTCTCCGGCCTTTCGAGCGGCACCAACGGAAAGCGCGAGGCGCTTGGGCCCAGCGACATCGTCCAAGGTGGTCTCGGGCAGGGCGTCGGCGACGCCGCCGACACCGTCTCCAAATATCTGATCGAACGCGCCGAACAATATCAGCCCGTCGTCGAGATGCCGACCGGCATCGATGTCGAAATCGTCTTCCTCGACGGCGTCTATGTGAGGAACTCCCAATGAATTCACTAAACATGACCCGCGGCACCGTCCTCGACAAGATGAGGCGCGCGGAGGGGCCGCTTTTCTGGGCGGCGCTTGCAGGGGCCTCGCTTCTGTTCGGCATGGGCGCAGGCGGCATTACCAACGCCGTTCGGGCCGCGCCTACTGCGACGGTAAGCATCAATACCGAGCTTGTGCGCACCGCGCTCAAGTTGCGCCTACCGAAGACCGCGATCGGCGCGATCGACTGCGGGCGGTTCGGTGGCCTGTGCGAAGTCGTGGCGGGGGCGACGCTCTTCTATGTCGATCGCGGCGCCCGCTTCCTGATGATCGGGCGGCTCTACGACATGGAGACGCGCAGCGACCTGACCGCGGCACGGTTGCTCGAGCTCAACCCCGATTTGCTGGTCACCGGCGCCGCCGGCAAGCGCGACAATGCCGACGATCAACCTGCGCCCGCACCAGTCAAGGCCGCGAAGGTCGACCTCAGCGTCCTGCCGCCAGGTGGCGCGATCCATTGGGGGCCTGTCAACGGTCCGCGCCTGATCGTGCTCAGCGATTTCGCGTGCAGCTATTGCCGGCATCTGTCGGCGGAACTGGTCAAGCTCGGCGCCCGCATCGAGGAGCGGCCGATCTCGATCTTTGGCGCGGAGAGCCGGAGAAAAGCCGAGGCGGTGCTCTGCGCGGCCGATCCCGCCGCCGCACTGCACGCGGCTTATGACGGGCGGCCACTTCGCATCACCGCCAAGTGCGACGTCTCCGGCCTCGATGCCAACGAAGCTTTCGCCAAGCAGCATGGCTTCAGCGGAACGCCGGTCATCATTCGTGCCGACGGCGCAGTGATCGAGGGCTTCCGGCCTGCCGATCAGCTCAAGGCCTTCATCGATGGAGGCAGGGCATGAACCGCTTGGCTTTCGCGCCCGCGCTGCTCGCCGCTACGGCCCTGCTCTCTGGCTGCGCAACGCTCGGTGGCACGGTCAAGGGCGACTTCGCCTGCCGCGCGCCGACCGGCACGTGCGCGCCGATGACCGCGATCGATGCGGCCGCCATCCGTAGCTTGGCAGGAAACGGTGTTGGCACTGAGGCGGAAGGCCGCACGCGCCAGCCATCGCTTACACCACGCTCCGGCGCCGTTCCGATCCGAACCGGCGAGCGCATGCTGACGATCCTGCTGCCGGCCCACGTCGATGAGGTCGGCGTGCTCCATGACGCCGCGACGGTGCACGCCGTCGTCGAGGAGGCGGGCTGGACCTTTGCTGCCGGCGGCGACCCTCTAGCCAATCCCGAGTTCTCGCGCAGTTCCGCCCCTTCCTCCCTGCGCGAGGCAGTCGCTGGTGCTTCGGCACCGGCGATCGAGGGGCTCGAGACGCTCCCCGCTCGAGCCCCTCACCCTTTGACGCCGACGGGCGCCGTCTCCGCTGCCGCTGACGACGGTCCATCGGCGGCGGCGATCGCGGCGGCGCGCGCGGGTCATCGGATCGCGCCGTCCAGTGTTTCCACGCCGGATTTGTCGCAGGGCGAGGCGGCGCCGCTGTCGGCGGCAACACCACTCGCGCTGCCATCCGGCAAGGTCGTGCTCCCTCAAGGTGATGCAGCCGCCGCGCGGGCCAGGCTCAAGGCTCTGATCGGGCCGCGGCTGCCTCAGCTCGGTCAATCGTCATTTGCCACCGACCGTGATCCTGGCGACCTCGACGATCCGTTCGCGCGCCTGCCTGGTCGGGAGCTGCCGCGATGAGCTTGTCGCTGCGCACTCTGATGGGCACCGTCATGACCGGCCTGTTCGGCGACGGCGAAGAGAGTGAGGGCGATCGTCCCGTGCTCGGGCTCGACATGCTGTCGAGTTTCCTGCCGTACCGGGTCTATGAGCCATCGACCCGGCTCTACCTGAATGCTCGCTCGACCGGCTTCGTGCTCAACGTTGCGCCGCTGGTCGGTGCTGACGAGAAGGTCGGCGACCTGCTCGGGCAGTTCTTTTCGGAGGGGCTGCCGGCGGGCGCCTGCGTCCAGATCGTCCATTGGGCGTCCCCACGGATCAGCCGCAATATCGCGCCATGGTTTGCACCGCGCTATGCGCGCGGCGGCGTCTATGAGCGGATCGCCCGCGCCCGCGCGCAGTGCCTCTACGATCTCGTCTGGACGAGCGGCTCCGCTGGTGCGCCATTCCATGCGCGTCATCACCAGTTGCTCGTCTCGGTCGGCGTGCCGGCCGCGAGCGCCACTACCAAGGAGGAGCTGATCGCAGTCCGCGAGAGCCTACTCGGTGTGCTGCGCTCGCTCGACGTGCCCGCCGCCGACATCGCGCCGACCGAGCTGATCGCCTTCCTCGACGATCTGACCTCGCCGACCACCGCGAGCGGCGACGATGTCATCGACTATAACCCGCTCGATCCGATCGCCGACCAAGCTCTGCGCCGCGATATCGAGCTTGTCGTCGAAGAGAGCCGGATGCTGCTGCGGACAGAGCGCTTCCGCCCGACCGGCCGGCGAGATGGCGACGCGCCAGAGATCGGCGAGATTTATCCCGACCGCTTCGACGTCCGCCACTTCGGGGTTCGGAACATGCCGACTCGCTGGACGCCGTGGGAGACCGCGCGGCTCATCGGCGACCTGTTCACCGATAAGCTGCGGTTTCCCTGTCCCGCCGCAACGATCCTGTGCCTCATCTATCCAGACCAGGAGGCCGCCTCGGCCCGCGCGGGGATGAAGTTCCTGCGCACCACGTCGCTCAGCGAGGGCAAGTCCGCACGGTACGTGCCGAAGCTGCGCGAGCAGGCCGCCGAATGGCGCGAGGTACAGGCGCAGTTGCAGGAGGGGCGCCGGCTGGTACGCGCCTTCTACGGCGTCACCTGCTTTTCGCCCGAAGGCGAGGGCGACCGCAATGAGCGGATGGTCAAGTCGCTCTACAAGTCGGCAGGCTGGGATCTGGCCGACGAGCGCTTCCTGCAGATCCAGGGGCTGCTGGCGGCGATGCCGCTAACGCTCGCCGACGGGCTCGGCGCGGATCTCGAGCGCTGCCGCCGGATGCGGACGATGCTGTCGACGACGGCGGCGAACATCGCGCCCGTGCAGGGCGAATATCTCGGCGGCGCGATCCCGCATCTGCTGTTCCTTGGCCGGCGCGGCCAGCCCTTCTTCTGGTCGCCGTTCGAGAATGGTGCTGGCAACCATAATGTCGCGATCCTCGGCAAGTCAGGCTCGGGCAAGTCAGTGCTGCTCCAGGAGATGTGCGCGAGCCTGTGCGGCGCGGGCGCCAAGGTCGTCGTCATCGATGACGGCCGTTCCTTCATGAACAGCTGCCGCCTCCAGGGCGGACGCTTCATCGAATTCACCCTCGCGAGCGGCTTCTGCCTCAACCCCTTCTCGATGATCGACCGCGAGCGCGTCGCCGAAGATGAGGATTACCGGCTCGACTGCATGGCGATGCTGAAGGCGATCGTCGGGCAGATGGCGCGGTTCATCGACCGGCTGACCGACACCGAGCGCGGCCTGATCGACCAGGCGGTCAACCGGGTGTGGGAAGAGCAAGGCCGCGCCGGCTCAATCGATGCTGTCGCGTCCGCGCTCGAAGCGACCGGCAATGCCGATGCCGCCAATCTCGCGATCGCGATGGGGCCGTTCCGCTCCGGCGGCACCTATGGCGGCTTCTTCAATGGCGAGGCGACGCTGGCGCTCAAGGCGGATTTCACCGTCTTCGAAATGTCCGACCTCGCTACCCGCGAGGAGCTGCGTTCGGTCGTGCTGACCGCGATCATGTTCATGACCAGCCAGGCGATGACGCGGTCACCCCGGTCGGTGAAGAAGCTGCTGCTGATCGACGAGGCCTGGGCGATGCTCAAGGGCGGGTCGATGTCCGACTTCGTCGAGACCTACGCGCGCACCGCGCGAAAATATGGCGGCGCGCTGTGCACGGCGACTCAGTCGCTCAACGACTTTTACAAGTCCGACGGCGCGACCGCGGCGCTCGAAAATTCGGACTGGATGCTGATCCTTCAGCAGAAGCCCGAGACGGTCGCGGATCTCCGCAAATCAGCCCGGCTCGATATGGACGACCGTACGGAGGGGCTGATCCGGTCACTCAAGCGGTCGGGCTCGGAATATTCCGAGGTCTTCATTCGCGGCCCCGAAATGCAGGCCATCGGCCGGCTCGTGCTCGACCGCTATTCCGCCACGGTCTTTTCCTCGTCGCCCGACACCTATGCCGCGATCGAGCAGCGGATGGCGGCTGGTGCCAGCACCGCCGAGGCGATCGACGCGGTCGCGGCGGGTGCAGCTGAACCGAGCGAGGTGTATTATGCATAAGATCCGCGAGCCGATGCGCATCCGGTTTACCCGTGTGCGCCGCCTAGCAGCCGATGGTTGCCATCTCGTGCTGAGCGCAACACTGTGGATTAGCGGCATCCTGCTCGCCGCCTTGGGCGCGATGCTCGCCTTCATGATCCTCATGGCCGACGGGCGCCCGTCACGCTTCTTTGCGCAACTGCAGAACCTCTCGACCCATTATCTGTCGGCCGATCCGGCGGCGCGCGCCAGCTTTCACGGCCAGCTCCTCGCCGTCTTCCTCGGCATCGTCGGCCTGCTCGTGATCGCGCGGCTGCCGAGCTTCGCGTTGCGGCTGCGTCGCGAGCTTCGGCGCGGAGGCGATCGTGGCTGAAGTGACCGCTCGCGCTCATCGCACCATCGCTGGCTGGCCGGCAATGCGCGTCGCCATAGCGCTGCTGCTGGCCATTGCCCTGATCTGGGCAGCTTGGGCGACGCGCGCACTTGTGGCGCTGGAGCACCGGCAGATCGTGTCGGTCAGCCTCTCGCGGCTGGTCGAAGACTTCGTCGCGGCAGAAGCGCGCAACGGCGGCACGCCCGAGGAGGCGGCGAAGCGGACTGGCGATTACCTCGCAGCAATCAATCAGGCCGTCGCTGATCTGGGACGCGACGGCACGACCGTGCTGGTTTCGGAGGCGACGCTCGGCCGCTCGGTCGAGGATCGCACCGCCGAGGTGAGGACGCGCGTCGCGCGGGCGCTGGAGGCGGACCGTGACGCGCGCTGACAATTTACCCGCAGCCCGCTTCTGGTCGACCGCACGTCGGCGGCGTTGGTCGCTGCTCGCCTGCCTGGCTGTCGGCGTCCCGGCTTATGCGAGCGTCGCCAGCTGGAGCGAAAGCCATGTCTTCCTGATCAACCAGAGCAGCAGCCTGCCGAACTGGGCTTTCCTCGTCGATCGCCACAGTGTGCCCAAACGCGGCGATCATGTCTTCTTCGATCCGCCGCCAAGCATGTTGCTCAAACGGCATTTCGGCCGCGATCCGCAGCCGTTCGGCAAAATCGTCTATGGTGTCGCCGGCGATCGCGTAGAGCGCCGCGGCCGCCTGTTCCTGATCAACGGCAATCCCGTCGCCCTCGCCAAGACAAAGACGATGCGCGGCGAGAAGCTTCAGGCCGGTCCCACGGGCACCATCCCGCGCGGCTGCTATTTCGTTGCTACGCCGAACAAGGACAGCTTCGACAGCCGTTATGCGGTGATCGGCTGGATTTGCCGACCGCGGGTGATCGGCGTCGGGGAGCCGATCCTGTGACCCGTGGCGCTCCCCTTGCGATCATTGCGGCGGCATGCGCCTGCGTCGCACCGCCCGCGTCCGCTAAGGACTATGGCCGGCAGGGCGCGGTATTCCCGATCATCGAAGCTGATCTGCTGGCGGTCATCAGGCAGCGCCTGGCCGCCATGCAGGCCTCGGGCGAGATCGATCGTGCCAATCACCAGCTGGCCGAGCGCACGGCCACCAAGGTCCGCCGACCCACTGCGGTTCCCGGCATCGTCACTACCGAACAAGAGCGGCGCTGGATGTTCGATCCGACGATCACGGTCGGCCAGGATCTGCGTGATGCGCGCGGGCGCGTGATCGTCGCGGCCGGTACGCGGGTCAATCCGCTCGACACTGTGCCGCTGCGGCAAAGGCTCGTCTTCCTCGACGGCGATGACCCCGCGCAAGTGGCCTGGGCGATGCGCAACACTACCGCGCTCGATGCCAAGCTGATCTTGATCAACGGCTCGCCGTTCGCGCTGATGAAGGCCGAGCAGCGCCGCTTCTATTTCGATCAGCAGGGCGCGCTCACCCGCCGCCTCGGCATCCGCGCTGTGCCTGCGCTTGTCCAGCAGCAGGGCCGCGCACTCCTCATCCGCGAGCTGGTCCTCCCGAACGGCAAAGGAGATCGGGGATGACCTGGGGAAGAAACTCGGCGCGGTGGTGCACGTCGTTTTTACTGTCCGCCCTCGCCGTAGTGACGTTCGCCAGTACAGCACGGGCCGAGGGCACGCCGGGCCGATGCACCGGCCACTTCGTCAATCCGATAACCGATGTCTGCTGGAGTTGCCTGTTCCCGATGTCGGTTGGCGTGCTCAACATCTGGCCGTCGATCGCAGGACGCCCGGACACCGACAATCCGAACCTGCCGATCTGCAACTGCAGCCTGCGCGTCGGCATCGCCATGGGCTTCTGGGAGCCGGTGCGGCTGGCCGACGTCAGCATGAAGCCGTGGTGCTTCGTCAATTTGGGAGGTCTGAAGCTCGATCCGGGGTTCGACATCGGCTTCAAGACGATCGCGGGGCCGAGCGCCATCGGTGGCAAGGCGCAGAATACGAGCGGCTGGCACGTCCACTGGTACGCCTATCCTCTGCTCTACTGGATGGAGATCGTCGCCGATTTCCTCTGTCTCGAGGCGGGCACGGTCGACATCCTCTACATAACCGAGGTCGATCCGCTGTGGCAGGATTCCGAGCTCACCGCGATCATCAACCCCGAGGCCGTGCTGTTCGCCAACCCGCTGGCGCTCGCTGCCTGTGCCGCTGATTGCATTGCCGCGACCGCCAAGCTGCCGACCGACCCGCTCTTCTGGTGCGCCGGTTGCCAGGGTACTATGTATCCGCTCAACGGCAATGTCGCGGCGTCAATCGGGCACGTCCAGGCGTCGCGACTGGCGCTCGCCCGCTTCGCCTACAAGCTTCACCGCGAACTCGTCGCCTGGGGCACGATGGGCAAGAAGGGGCTGTGCGGCAGCTACCTCATGCCGGTGATGCGCAAGCAGCAATACCGCTTCCAGGCCACCAATCCCAATCCCCAGACTGGCGGGCGCTACGCCTGCGCGCCGATCGGCGCGTCTACGACCTTCATGTCGGCCGGCCAGGTCTATCCCGCGATCGGAGAAGATATGGGCTATCTCGTCTGGCGCAAACGTAACTGTTGCGCACTGTGATGCGCTGCCATCTCACCCTCATCACCACCGGTGCCGCTCTAGCCGGTGTGCTGCTCGGGCTCGCCTCGGGCGGCGGCGCCCAGACCGTCGACGGCCTCGATCTTGCCAAGGTCAGGGCGCGCGCCAAGTTGGCGCCGGCCGATGCCGAGGCGTTCGCGACGTCGATCGCGCGCCGCGGCCAGTCGCTGAAACAGGAGGCGGCCGAGACCGCGGCGACCGCTCGGGCAGCGATGAGCAGCTTCGCCAGGGCGACCAAGCCATCGGCCGATCCGGCATCGACCTTCGACTTCGACGCGATGGTCGCCGTATCTGCCAGGCAGATGGCGCCCGAGGATGCGCCGCGACTGGTCGCCTTCGCCAGCCTGTCGATGCCGGCGCCATCGCTGAAGGCGATGATCGCCGATGTCAGTAAGGCCGGCGGCGTGGTCGTGTTTCGCGGGCTGCCGGGCAACTCGGCGCGGACCTTCACGACGGCGCTCGCCAAGCTGCTGCCGGCCGGAGAGGTCAGGAGCGCGGTCGGGATCGACCCGCGCTTGTTCCGCGCCTTCGAGGTTGACGCGGTGCCCGCCTATGTCGTCACCGCGACCGACTTCGATCTGTGCGACGGCTTCGATTGCCGCACCGCCTTGCCGCCGCACGACCGGATCGATGGCAACGTCACGCTCGCGCACGCGCTCGAGACCTTCGCGTCCAGCAACGGCCCGGCCGCACGCGTCGCGGCGATCCACCGCGCCCGGCTCGGCGGAGATCGGCTATGAGCGCGCGTGCCATTCCGCTCCTTGTTGGACTCGCGCTCTTTGGCGTCGGGCTGACCGGCTCGATCGCGTCGGGCCAGAGTCAGACCGAGGCCGCCCGGACCGACGGTAAGGCGTTCGCCGCCGACATCGCCGGCAAGGCACAGAGTGCGGCGAAGACCGTCCCAACGGCGGCAACGCTGCCGAACTTCACCGGCACGCCGTCGCAATCGGCGCTGTTCGACGATCCCGACGTGATCGCCGCACAGGCGTCGGCCGCAGCAACTACCAATCAGGGCTATCAGACCGTGCGCTCGTCGCTCGACCGCCGGCCTCGTGTCGCCGTCGCGGATATCGAGGCGACGATCGCGCGGGGTCGCGCCATTGCGGATGATCCGACGACCTATGTCAGCGCCATGGGGGTCAGCGGCGGCGAGGGCAGCTGCCGCGAGCTTCCACCATCGACCGGTAGCGCTGGCACCTATGAGGCGACCTGCAACGATGGCGTCGCACTCGAGGAAAAGGCGGAAAGTTGCACGATCCCGCTCGTCGTCTCGGTGACGCGTACGACCGGCTATCGCTACTGGTGCAGCACAGACAATGCCCGCTTCAACGGCGTCGACGATTGCAGCCTCTTCGAGACTACGAGTTGCCGGCATACCGGGTCGCATGGCGGGCGCTGTCTCTTGCGCGGCGGCAGGCCGCCCTATGAATATTGCATCGAGCCAGGCGAACCGGTCGAGGAGCTGCTCTGCGACACAGAGGTGCCCGGCGCACGGCTGCGCGGCACCGAGGGCGAGAACGTCGTCAGCGAGCGGCGGGAAGAAAGCGCCTGCGCCGCACCGGCCGCGGATGCCGGCTGCACCTTGGATGCGGAGACCTGCACGTCGAGCGATCCCGTAACGCGCACGATCGATGGCGTCGCCGTGACGAAGCCATGCTGGGCATGGGAGCGGCGTTACCAATGCCACCACGCCGTTCCCGCGCAGAATTGCGATGTGCTCGAGGCGAACACTTCGTGCTGGTTTATGCGCGAGGAATGCCTGACCGACGAGGCGCCGTGCCCGACCCGCGAGCGGATCTATACCTGCGCGGTGCCGGACGGCCCCGCGCCGCAGAAACAATATGTCTGCGATGGCGACATTTACTGCATCAATGGCGATTGCGAGACGATCGACCGCCAGCCGAACGCGGAGTTCAAGGATGCCGCTGTCGCACTCCATGCGGCGGCGCAGGCCGGCGGTGAGTTCGATCCCGCCACCTTGACCCTGTTCAAGGGTGAGCGCGACACCTGCCACTCCAAGGTGTTCGGCTTGCTCAACTGCTGTGCCGGCAAGGCCTTCCCGCTGATCCCTTATTCCAACCTGCTCGTTGCGCTCGGCTGCTCGCGCGACGAGGTGTTGCTCCACCAGCGAGATGCGCAGGGGCTATGCCATTATGTCGGCAGCTATTGCTCGGACAGCGTGCTCGGCGTCTGCGTCACCAAGAAGAAGGCCTATTGCTGCTTCGAATCCAAGCTCAGCCGCATCCTGCAGGAGCAGGGCCGGCCGCAGATCGGCAAGCCGTGGGGCACCCCCAAGAAGGAGAGTTGCCAGGGCTTCACCATCGACGAATTCGCCCGGCTCGATCTCAGCCGGATGGATTTCTCCGAGGTCTATGCCGAGTTCCAGGACGCCGCCAAGCTGCCCGAGGATCTCGCCACCGTCGACACGCTCAAGCGCAAGATCGACGACTATTACGCGATCAACGGAGGTGGCCGGTGATTCCGCGTCGCAACCCGGCTGGGATCGTGATGCTCGTTCTCAGCATCGCCGCCGCGCCACCGGTGCGCGCGCAGCCACCCGCTGCGCCGGCGCCGCCGCAGCAAGGGGACCGCTTCTACTGCCACGATCGCAAGCTCGGCACCTGGTTCTACTGCGACCGGCCAAAGGCCGAGGAGGCGGCGTCGCCCGCGCCGGCAGCACCCCCCGCACCGAGCGCGGCCGAGAAGCTCGATGCGGTTACCGCCGAATTGCGCGAGTTGAAGGCCCGGGCCATCCTCGAGCCGACACCGGAGAATGTCACCGCCTATATCCGCTTCCAGCGCGCGCAGCTCGATCGCGCGTCTTTGTTCGGCGACGTCTGGCAGCGCGCGCTGTGGCAGGCGCCGGAGCTCGATTACACGCTTCAGCGGCCGGTCGGCACGGTGGCCAAGCAGCAATGGTCGGACGCGCGCAAGGTCGAGCGCGACGAGGCGCTCGACCGCATTGGCCAGCGTTACGGGCTGTTCTATTTCTTCGCGCAGGGCTGCGGCGCCTGCAAAATCATGTCGCCGATCGTCAAGGCGGTCGCCGACACGCACCATTTGACGGTGCGGGCGATCTCGACCGACGGCGGCCCGTCCGAGACCTTCCCACGCTACACCGTCGAGACCAACCAGCGCGCGACGATGGGCCTGACGGCAAAGACCACGCCCGCCGTCGTGCTGTTCGACAGCGCGACCCACAGCGCGATCCCGATCGGCTACGGCATCATCGCCGCCGACGAGCTGATGGAGCGCATCTTCCTCCTGACCCAGCGAAAGGCCGGCAGTGATTACTGATCCGCCAAGTCTCCGCGTCCTCATCCGCACCGCCGCCGTCATCTCGCGATCTGCGCTCAAGCGGTGCACACGGGGCGTCGCATCGCTCGCCTGCGCCGCGGCGCTGGCGGGCGCGCTCGGGCCTATGCTGGTGCCGGTGCCGCCCGCCACGGCCGATGTCGGTGGCGCGATGGACCGCTTCGTCGCCGACGCCGGCGGTGCCGCCAATGTCACCGGCCCGAGCGCCTTCCAGGGCCAGTCGGCCGGCTATTACAGCCTCGGCGATGTCTGGACGCGCTTCCCACAGAAGACGACCAACCTCGCCAATCTGCAGCTGCCGTCAGCGCGCGCCGGGTGCGGCGGCATCGACCTGTTTGCCGGCTCCTTCTCATTCATCAACTCGAGCGAGATCGTCGCGATGCTGAAGGCGGTCGCTAACAATGCGGTCGGCTTCGCCTTCAAGCTCGCGATCGACACCGTCTGCCCGGAATGCTCGAAGGTCATGGATGAGTTCGCCCAGAAAGCGCAGCTCATGAACAATCTCAACATCTCGAGTTGCGAATCCGCCCAAGCTTTGGTCGGCTCGATGTGGCCGAAGGGCGATCTGGCTGACAAGGCGATCTGCGAGGCGATCGGCAATTCGGACGGCATCTTCTCGGACTATGCCGCCGCCAAGCATGGCTGCGGCAGCAAGGGCGAGCGGAGTTCGACGATCAGCGGCGCAGATCCGGCCAAATGGGACGCGGTCAACAGCGCGGTGCCCCGCAACTACACCTGGCACGTGCTTAAAGGCTCAAGATTCTTCAACCCCGGCGGTAGCTTCGATCGCGAGCTGGCCGAATATGTCATGACGATGGTCGGCACGATCATCTACGTGCCGCCGACCGACGGCGATCCGGGTCGCTTCCAGCCGCTCACCGGCGACACCAGCTCGACGCTTGTCACCGCGCTGCTTGATGGTACCAGCGCGGGTGAAGTCCAAGTCTACCACTGCGACACCGAGGACCAGTGCCTTGGGCCCACGCTCGCGCCCTTGTCGGTGCCGACCGCCAAGGCGCTGCGCCCGCGCGTCACCGCCCTGATCGACGGGATGGTCGAGGCGATCCGCGCCGACACCGCGATCAGCCCTGAACAGAAGGAGCTGCTGCAGATCTCGTCGGTGCCGCTCTACAAGATCCTGACCGTGCAGGCGGCCTACGCGCGGGGGCTCTCGACCGACGATCGCTCAACCTTGGCCGAGATCGCGTCGATCGACCTGCTCTATGCGATCCTCGACCAGCTCGTCAGCGAGGTCGGCAAGTCGAAGGCGAGCTTCATCGCCGCCGACGAAGCCAAGCTCACCGCCTGGAACGCGCAGATCGCTTCGGCGCGTACCGCGCTCGCCGATCGCCAGCAGACGACGCAAGCCCGCGTGACTGCGATCATGGCGATCATCCAGAAGACGCAGTTCCTCGAGAATGTGCTGGCGACCTCGATGTCACCTGGCATGGCCGCCTCGCTCGACTGGTCGCGCGGGCTCGCCGCTCGCGGCCTCAACTAGGACAGGGGAGATGGCGACGGTCGAGCTCTTCACGATTGGGGGCGGCGAATATATCGTCAACGTCCTCAACGCGGTCGCGGCATGGACCGGGGCAGGGGGCTATAAGAGCCTGCTCCAGGTCGTCATGGTCATGGGCCTCGCTTACTCAGTCCTGATCGTCGCCTTCAACCTGGACTGGCGGGCGTGGCTGCACTGGTTCCTGCAGGCGACCCTCATGTATATGGTGCTGATGGTGCCGCGGATGGACGTCCAGGTCACCGATCGGATCAATCCGAGCCTCGCGCCGGCGCACGTCGTCAACGTGCCGCTGGGTCTCGCGATGATGGCGAGCTTCACATCCCAGGTCGGCGACTATCTCGTTCGTTCGTCCGAGCTGGTGTTCGGCCTGCCTGGCGACCTCGATTATAGCCGCAACGGCATGATCTACGGCTCGCGGCTGTTCGAAGCGACGCGGGGCCTCCGGATAAACGATCCCGAGTTCGCCGCCAACCTCGACGAGCATTTCCGCCAATGCGTCTTCTACGACGTGCTGCTCGGCCGCTACTCCATGGAGACGCTGGCCGTCGCACCCGACCTTTGGGGCGCGATCGGGCCGGGGAGCCAGGCGCGGGCTCAGCGTTTCCTCACCCGCGACGGCTCGGGCGCAGTGACCTCGTCGATCCAGACCTGCCGCGAGGCCTATACGACACTGAGTTCGCAGTGGAACGGCATGACCGACGATCTCGGCAAGCTGTTCGGCCGCCAGCTTTACCCGAAGCTGACCGCCGATCTTGCCAAGGCGAAGCTCTCCGCCGATCTGCCGGTCGCCTATCGATACCTGACCGGTGTCTCGTCCTCCGCCAGCGACATCTTGAAGCAGACGCTGACGATCAACGCGATGAGCCAGGCGATGCACGGTGCCGCCGGCGCGACCGGCACGGGCAGCGTCGATGTCTATGCCCAGACCCGCGCCGACATCCAGACCGAGCGAACCTACGGTTCGATTGCGCACGCCGCCATGAAGTGGGTGCCGATCCTCAACATCGTGCTGACCGTCGTGTTCTACGCGCTGTTCCCGGTGCTCTTCCCGCTGTTCCTAATGCCGCGCAGCGGCCCGATCGCGCTGAAAGGCTATCTCACCGGCTTCTTCTATCTCGCCGCCTGGGGGCCGCTCTACGTCATCCTCCATATGGTGATGATGTTCAAAGGTGCCGCCGAAGTGGCGGGTGCCGGTGCGGGATCCGGGCTGACTCTCGGCAGCTTCACCGGCATGGGCGAGGCCAACAGCGATATCGGTCTGCTCGCCGGCTATCTCGTCGCTTCGATCCCGTTCCTCGCCGGCGGAATCGCGCGTGGCGCCATGGCGATTTCGAGCCAGGCGACGAGCTATCTGAACCCGTCGCAGAATGCGGCGGAAGAGGCCGCGCGCGAGGCGTCGACCGGCAACATCGCCATGGGTAACACCAGCTTCGACAATCAGACGGTGCAGACACGACAGCACGACCAGTGGAACCAGGCGCCGAGCTTCACCTATGGTGCGGCACAGACGCGCGCGTTTAACGACACCGGCACGATGGCGACCAGCTTCCCCGGCAATCAGTTGCTGGACGTCCCGGTTTCCAAGCTGCCGTTCATGCCGCAGGTGACGCAGTCAGTAGCGACGGAGGCGGCCAAGGTCGCCAGCGAGACTCGCGCCCGCGGCGAGACGCTCTCGAACCAAGCCAGCGAAAGCGTCAGCAATGCCGTCAGCCGATTCAACGATTTCCGCCACGCCATCAGCAACGATCGTTCGATAGCCGACAGCTACGGGGCTGAGGATCGTTCGAATATCAGCAAGAGCTTCAACGAAGTCGATCAGGCATCCCGCATGCTGCAGAGCCGGTTCGGGCTACGCGCTGAGGTGGCGGACTCGATTGCAACAGAGAAATTCGTAAGCGGTTCGCTCGGCGCGAATGCTGGTATCGGCGCGAATTTTGGTGTGGCGAAAGCTGGTGCCTCGGCGAATGGCAGCGTAGGAGCTTCGCGGCGTTGGACTGACAGCGACGTCGCCGCCGTATCCCGTGACGGCTCGCGAATCCAAGATGCACTCCAGAGTTGGTCTAGCAATCACGGCTGGTCGCAAAACCGCGACGCGTTTGATCGATCGGTTTCAACAAGCTCCCGCTCGGATGTGTCAAGTAGCGCTTCCGGAATCAGCTCGAGCGTCACCGAAGCGCAAAATTTCAGCCGCGAGGCTCGGCGCTTTTACGAAGAGGCCAGCCGTCTTGAAACTCGGTGGTCGGCACGGAATAGCGACGGTGTCAGCGGCTCACTCAACACTAGTGACGCGTTTCTCGCCTTCGCGAGAGCTGAGATGGCTACAACGCCCCTCGTGTATCGTGACTTCGATCCGGCCAATGCTTCTCACTGGCATAGCAGCGATCCTCAGGTCGCGTCTGAACGCGACCTGCTGATGTCTAAGTATGTCGATCAGGTCGGCGCAAACATGCGCGTGGAAATCGAGAGGCATCTAGCCGCGCCAGATGCAAACGGCTTAAGTAGACCGACGGAGTCGAGCGGCGACCATGTCCGGGCGGGTCGGGCCATGACCCTGGGGCCAGTGCCGACGGTCGAAGGCCTTGTTGGCAATCGAGCGCTGCTCGATCGCACCGATAATATCCGAACGGAAGTCTCTCATGCTCAAGATCGAGGTGCTCATTTGATCGGGCGCGAGCGGCAAGATCGTGAGGCCGATACTTCAGCCGCAGCTGGCGGGCCAACATCCAAGGGCGCAGAACATGCGCGCGAGTGGAGCAGATCTGCAAACCGGTCACCGCGCAGGCGTGACTAACGCAATCAGAAAGCGATGAGATAGGTCCAAATGGCCACGATGATCAAGATCACGATGATGGCGAAGTTGCGGCTTACGGGGTCAGACCAGCTTTTCTGAAAAAGATAAGCGGTGGAGCGGTTTTCCTCCCATGCCCGGCTAAATTCGCGAATGCCATCAAACCCATCATCGGTCGCCGCGGTTCGTCGTGCAATATGATCGTGCTCCAGCGCCCGAAGGCGATCTGCGTGAGCCTGCACGTGGGTAGTACCGTCGTCGGTCATCGAACTCAGCCTCATTCGTTCTTCTGTCATACCTGATGCGCCCCCTTGCCGCGAGTGGAATTCGGGAATTCACGCATTCTCTCCTCCCGAAACCGCGGTCGCGCGGGGGTACTTACGCATGTTCATGTTGTTGATGAGACGCTGGCCCAGCGGGCTGACAGCGGCGGGATCACTGATTCTGGGAGTGCCGATCTGGGGACGCTTGGTGATGGGTCGTCTAATCGTGCGCCGCAAGGCAAGCCGTTTCGGTCTGGGTCGTATGCCGGGTACAGGGTCGTCTTCGCGGTCGGCATGAGCCGCCGCATCATCATGGGTCTTCGCGAGAGGGGCCTTCCGGTGCGGACGCTGCACTTCACTGCAAGCAGCGAGCTGTTGAAGCCTTGCCTCGGTCCAACACACGACCTGACGCACCGAGCCACCATCGCAGACGGTCAGTTCGTCCCTCAAGGACGAGACATCATCCCGCCTTGTCCCAAATGCTATTTACTGGCCCGCGCTGTGCGCTAGACCTGCCAATAGGGCCGCGGTCGGCGTTCTTAGGGGGTGTTTCAAGTGGGGAACGGCAGTGCCATCGTACGCCTGTGCTGATTCCGCTGCAGGTAGAGCCGGCGGAGGACTTCCTCACGCGAGCCGCCGCGGCGATCGCAGACGCTGGGACCCACATCTACGTCGATACGTCGCTCACGATGTGGCTGACGGCGATCGGCCCTGCATCCCGTGCCGCCTTCATAGACTGGACATCTGGGATAATTGGCCGCATCCACGTCCCCGCGTGGACGATCCAGGAATACTATCGGCACCACCGGTCTAAGACCCTCACCAAAGACATCGGCGAGCAATGCGAGGCGGTGGCCAAGGCAACGTCGGACTTCAGGTCGAAGATCCGGCTCATCGCCGATGGTCCGCTGCTGCCGGGAGAGCCCGAGTCGGCGTTCCTACAGAGGGTCGACGCGGTGCAAACGGAGCTTCGTGCACTCGCCACAGCGGCGGAGCGATGGAACTACGAGGGGGCTTCGGCCGAGGTGATCGGCTGGATGAACGCGCACGCGCTGGACACGTCGGGGATCTTCGCGCGCTTTGGGCGTCTCAAGGAAGCGGGCGCTGCGCGCTACGCGCATGACGTCCCGCCGGGCTACGAGGATCGCCGGAAGGACCTCAACAAGTATGGCGACCTGCTCTTCTGGCAGGACGTAGTCGCGGATGCGCGACGGAGAAAGGCGGCGCGCGTCATCGTCCTGACGCGCGACCGGAAGGAGGACTGGTACGGCTCCGCGCCCGAGCCGGAAGTCGGCCCCGCCCTAAGGCGGTTGAAGAGTCGGTGGGAGCCAGTGCCGTCGCCGCACCCGATGCTCTCCTTTGAGTTGAGGACGCAAAGCGGCTGCGACCTTCTGCTGCTCGACGAACTGTATCTCGGCGCCGTCCTATGGCGCGCCGACAAGAGGAGGTTCGGGCGGTTCGCGGCAGTGGCGTTGAGCATGAGCGCCGACAAGCTGTCCCGTGAACTGGCGCCATCCACGTCGGTGCATGTGCGCGCCGCCGCCCGGCAAGTGGACGACCGGATATCGCTGGCCCAGGCATTGGCATTGGTGCGTGGCGCCTTGGAACAGGAGCCGGACGCGGCGCAACTCGGTATCCTGGCCGCGTTCGAAGGCGACGCGATGGTCGCTGAGCAAGCGCTGAAAGGACTGACGCCGGACTGGGTCGGCATTCAGGAAGGCATTCCGCTCGCGTCGTTCAGCCGGCGCGTGTTCGACCTCGCGGATCCGGCTCAGCCCTTCGCCACGCAGGCGGCGCGGCAGCTGCTGGACACCGTCGACCAGACGGACGCGGAGCACGCCTCGGCAGTGGTCGGCGGCATGTTGACGGCCGCCTACTACAAAGATGCGTCCCCGCGGAACCGGCCCGGCGGCAACCTGCTGCAGGAGGTGTTCGCATGGGCCGTCGACCCTGGCTGCGAACGCATCCTGAAGGTCCTCGCTAACCGTCTCAGGTCGATGCAATCCGCTGGGTTCGTTTTGCCGGACGCCGTCGCCACCTCACTCGAGGTCCGCCTCGAGGCGTCTGCCGTCGTGGCGACGGTGCCGCCGACGCTCGGACAGCTTTACCTCGGCGCGCAGGCGATCCTGACCGGGCAGGCTGTCGGCGACGAGACGCGCCTCCGCGACCTGCTGACAGACCGTGAGGAGGCGTCCGTCGGCGAGATCGTCGATGCAGTGGCCCGCCACTACGGTGTTCCGCTCGTGTCGCTGGCGATCGTTGAATCGGCGGACGGCGAGACCTGGAGGATTGGCGAAACGACCGGCCTGGAGAGGTTCGGACCCGTCAGCCAGCCGATAAGGGGCAATGCCGCGCCCGTGGAGGACCTGGCTGGCGCAGCCAAGGAAGCTGAGACGCCCATCCAGGCAGGCGCGGAACCAGGGCCAGAAGGGCACGGGGAAGACATCGATCAGCGAGAAGGCAGCAACGGCGACGAAGGCCAGAACGACGATGATGACGACGACGATTACGTAGGGGAAGAAGAATGAGCACCGTCAAGATCGACTTCGTGCCTCACTTCGGCGCCTTCGTCATAGAGACGCTGACACTCGGCATGTATGGCGAGAGCCGCAACGCAATCCGAGAATACGTCCAGAACTGCCGGGACTCGCTGCTGCAAGCCATCGACGATAAACTGATCACGGCCGATCAGGCGAGGATCGATGTCGAGATGGACGCAGACCACAACGGTCTCACGATCCGCGACAACGGGCACGGAATCCGCGTCGAGAACGCCGCGAAGGTGTTGGCATCCATCGGCGCATCCAACAAGGACTACCGCCGGAACGCCGGCTTCCGTGGCATCGGGCGCCTGGCGGGAATCGTGTTCTGCGACCGCCTGATCTTCCGCACGAAGAGCAAGGGACAGAAACAGTTCACCGAGGTCGTGATCCGAGCCGACGAGCTGCGCGAGAAGCTGTCACCCGAGGAGACCTACGCCAAGGACGCGGCACAGACCCTCGCCGAGTGCGTGGACGCAACACTCCAAGACGACGCGGATGCGGATGCGCACTACTTCGAGGTGCGTCTTGAGGGTTTCCACAACCCTCCGGCCGAATGCCTGGACGTCGAGCTCATGCGCACATTCCTGGGCCAGGTCGCCCCGCTCCCCTACGCCGCCGAGTTCCCATTCGCCGGGGAGATCGAGGCGGCCGCCCTCAAGGCAGGTGTCCCGGTCGAGAGCGTGCACCTCTTCATCAAGGACGGAGACGCAGCGGCCGTCGAGCTGTTCAAGCCCTACGGCAGCGACGTCGCGGTGAAGCGCACGCGCACCCCGATCAGCGTATCCTTCGAGGCGTCGCCGACGGGCAAGTGGTTTGGATGGCTTGGACGCAAGCGGGTGTCCGGCGCAATCAAGGAGAAGCACGCCGGCATCCGGGTGCGGGTCCGCAACATCCAGATCGACGACACCAAGATCATCCGGGACATCTTCGCGGAATCACGGCTCACGAGCAACGCTCGCACGTCGTGGGGACGGTTCGCCGAATGGTATGTGGGCGAGATCTTCGTCGATCCCCAAGCGGCGATACCGAACGCCCGGCGCGATGGCTTCGAGGAGAACCAGTCCTGGTCGACCATGCGAGACGAACTCGACCTCCAAGTCGCGACGCCGCTCGGGAAGCTGGCCTACAGGACGTCGAAGGCCGACAAGCTGTCGCCCGCAAACCTCACGGCCGCCATGGACGCATTGGAGGCGATCGTCGATCAACTCGAGGTTGACGCCAACCCGACGATGGAGCGGCTGGAGACGCCGCTATTCACCGCGAGCGACCTGCGAAGCCGGCTGGCTTCGGCCAAGGGCCTCTACGAGGGCGACGAGGCGGCCCAGCTGGACGCGCTTGCAGTGAGGCTCGCCGCCGTCCAACTCCGGCTCGAGGCGCTGGTGGCGCTCGCGCCCGCGCACTCTTGCGACGAGGAAATCGGATTGGCCATCGAGGAGATGGCGCAGCACATCCTCCGAGAACTGCGCGACCGGCTCGGACCGCAGGACTGGCTGCAGGCGAGATCGGTCATCGCCAACGTCACGGGCGTGAAGCCGAAGTAGATAACGGTCTCAATTCGAACCTTCTCGCTTGACACGAGGAGCCTAGATCGAGAGGAGGCGATGCGCAACCTGCATCCCTGCGATGCAATTCGCGCAGTGGCACGATGCAGGGGAAGCACATGCAACCGATCGAAATCAAATGCGGCAGCGGCCGGTCGGGCGATCGTCGGGTGCTCCTCGGCTTCGCGCCAGCGTCTGTCCTGCACTCGATCAGCTTCACCGACGTGCTCGATGAGCGCAGCGGTACAGGTTACCAGCGCCGCTTCAACTCCGGGCACAGTCTCGACTTCCGCCGGTACATCCGGGAGGCCGGAAGCACGACGATACCGTTGACCTTCAACCTTCGCGCCACGGCCGGCCGCGCCTGGACGCTAGCGGAGGACGGCACCGGCGCAGCGCGCCTGACCATCGATCCCGTGGCGGGGCCGGTGATGGCGCAGGTCGACTGCCAGCATCGCCTCGGCCACCTCGCCGACCTCGACATTGAGCTGCCGTTCATGTGCTTCGTCGGCCTCACCGTTGAGGAGGAGATGGCGGTGTTCACGGTCATCAACCGCAAGGCCAAGGGCCTCAGCCGCAGTCTGCTCGACTTCCATGACGCCCGGCTCTGCGAGGACCTGGCTAACGACCGGCCCGAATTGTTCATCGCGCTCTGCCTGTCGAACGACCCGGCGTCCCCGTGGTGCGGCCAGCTGGACGTGGGCGGCAATAAGGTGTCGGGCATGACGCGCAAGGCGTCGCTGCGCACCCTGCAGAAGGCGGTGCGCCGCTTCCTCAACAGGTCCTCCATACTCAAGCAACGCTCGGTCGAGGAGGCCGCCAGGGTCGTGCTCGACTTCTGGATCGCGGTGTCGATCGCGATGCGCGACGACTGGGCGCGACCGCGTGGATCGCTCCTCGCGAAGGGTGTCGGCGTGTACGCCCTCATGGACATCGCCGCCGACATGTGGCGCGAAAGCGGAAGTGCACTAACCCGCGACCTGATGATCGCCTACCTTTCCGACCTCGCAGCCGACGTAAACTGGTCATCGGACGGACCGTTCAAGGGGCTCGGCGGAGAGGGCGGCGTCGCGGCCGCCGTCGCGCTGCTGCGCGGCATCCGCGTCCAGCAGACCATACGGGCGGCAGCCTGATGGCCGGCAAGCGCATCCTGCTCATCGAGCCCGGCTACAAGAACAAGTATCCCCCGCTCGGACTGATGAAGATCGCCCAGTATCACGGGCCCAACGGCAAGAACGACCACGTCACGTTCGTGAAGGGCGAGGACCCGTCGGTGCTGTCGCAGGCATGGGATCGCATCTACGTCACCACGCTGTTCTCGTTCGAATACCCGAAGATATCAACGAGCATCGACTACGCCCTCAAGGTCGCCAACGGGCAGGCCGACAAGGTCTTCGTCGGCGGCATCGCCGCGTCGCTCATGCACGAGCGATTCCTCGAGGAGCGTCGCTGGCAGGGTGTGCGGTTCATCAAGGGACTGCTGACGGGACCGCCGGCCAAGGCGCTGCAGCTCGACGACTTCTCGGAGGAGCTCTACTCCGACGACTACAGCAACACCGCGATCGAGGATCTCGTCCCCGACTACAGCATCCTTTCGCAGATCGACTACGAGTACCCCGTCCGCGACGCCTACTTCGCCTACACATCGCGCGGCTGCATCCGGAAGTGCCACTTCTGCGGCGTTCCCAAGCTCGAGGGCATGCAGCGCGACGTGGAATCGCTAACCGACATCGTCCGCTCCATCGACGAGATGTACGGTCCCAAGAAGGACCTTATCCTCATGGACAACAACGTCGTCGCCAGTCCGCGGTTCAAGGACATCATCGCCGAGATCCGCGACCTCGGCTTCACGCCGGGCGCGAAGCTGACGCGGCCGGGATCGCGCGTGGCCGTCCAGCGCCGGGTCGACTTCAACCAGGGCGTCGACGCGCGCATCCTCTGCAAGGACCCGATGTACCTGCGCGAACTGGCGACGATCTGCCTCAAGCCACTCCGCATCGCGTTCGACCATCTCGGCGTCCGCAAGCCATACGAGCAGGCCGTCCGCTATGCCCACGAGCACGGCCTGACCGAGCTCTCGAACTACATGCTCTACAACTTCCACGACGATCCCGCCGACCTGTTCGAGCGCATGCGCCTCAACGTCACGCTGAACGAGGAGCTCAACATCCGCGTCTGGTCGTTCCCGATGCGCTATCAGCCGACCAACCGGCCGGACCGCGGCCACATCGGAGACAAGTGGTCGCGCTTCGAGCTGCGCTCGATGCAGATCATCCTGCAGGCCACCCACGGCGTCGTCAGCGGCGAGCCGACCTTCTTTCGACGCGCCTTCGGCGACACCGTCGCCGAATACGAGACAATCCTGATGATGCCGCACGACATGATCTTCAACCGCGACTGGTACGACAAGCACGACGGTCGGGCCGAGTACGACCAGTATTTGTCGGAGGCGAGCCGCCTGTCGCCTGAGCGGCGCCACGAGCTCAAAACGCTCCTTTCGTCCTGCGACCCGCGCCACTACCACACGCTGCCGGGCCTCACCGACGACGCGGGGATCCAATCGATCCTCCAATTCTACATGCCTCGCGCCAAGGACGAGCTCACCACGATCTGGCGCAAGCAGGCGGAGTGGAGCGCAGTCGCCCACGCGCTCAACGTGCCCGAGGACGAACGCGTCGAGGACGCGGGACTGGACGCCGAGGAGGAACCGATCGTCACCGTCGCGGAGTCGGCCCGCGCGAGGAAGGCGGCATGAGCGCGCCCATTCGCTTGGCGAAAGCTTCGCAAGTGGTCGAGGGCAGCCCGGCGGTCGTCGGGAAGGACGTGCTCGAGCTGCTGTCCACGGCGATGTACGTCGATCCACTCACGATCTACCGCGAATATGTCCAGAACGCAGCCGATGCGATCGACCAGGCGCGGGCGGGCGGCCACGATGCGGGACGGATCGCGATTGTACTCGACGCCGCCGCCCGGACGGCGTCGATCCGCGACGACGGGGCGGGCATTCCCGCGTCGGACTTCCGACGCGTTCTCACCTCGGTCGGCGCCAGCGCCAAGCGCGGGACGGAGGCCCGTGGTTTCCGCGGCGTCGGACGCCTCTCGGGACTCGCCTACGCCCGATCGCTCTCCTTCCAGTCGCGCGCCGCCGGGGAGGCCCGGGTCTCGACGATGACATGGAACTGCCAGGCCCTGCGCACCGCGCTGCGCGACACTGCCGACACGCGCGACCTCGCTGCGATAATCGACGCCATCACGACCACCACCATCACCGACGAGGCAGGCGATCCCTACTTCGAGGTGCGCCTCGAGGGCGTGGCCCGGCAGGGCGACGACAGGGTGATGTCGCCTGGCGCGGTCGCCGACTACCTTTCTGAGATCGCGCCGGTTCCGCTCGATACGTCCTTCTCCCACGGCGCCGCGATCGCAGAGAGACTCGGCGGCACGGTCGCGCTCGGCGACCTGACGATCACCATCAACGGAGGCGAGCCGGTCATGCGCCCGTTCCGGGACGAGCTCCCGGTCGATGGCGGCCGTCCGCTGAGGCTCCGCGAGATCGCCTTCGTCGAGGTACCCTCGATCGACGGGGGTATCGCGGCCGTCGGTTGGATCGCGCACCACGACTATGAGGGTGCCATTCACCCCTCCACCCATGTCCGGGGGCTCCGGGTTCGTGCCGGCGACGTGCAGGTCGGCGAAGCCGGCGTGCTCGCTGATGTCTTTCCGGAGTCTCGCTTCGACGCCTGGACCGTCGGCGAGGTCCATGTCTTGGACGCGAGGATCGTCCCCAACGGCCGTCGCGACGACTTTGAGCGCAACGTGCATCTCGCAAACCTCAAGAACCATTTGGCGCCGCTAGGCCGTGACGTCGCGAACCGCTGCCGCACCAGCTCGCGCGACCGCAAGCGATTGCGCGACCTTGAATTGGAGCAGGCGGCAGCGCGCGAGGGCCTCGCGGTGCTCGCCCAGGGTGGTCTGAATGCCGCCGGTCGCGACCGGATGGCGCTCGGCGTCGAGTTGTCGCTCATGCGGGCTGAGAAGCTGCTCGGCGAGCCTGATCTGGTCGACGGTTCCAACAGCGGCGATCGAGGCGAGGTGGCGCGGCTGCGCTCGGAGCTCGAGCAGCTAGCCGGCGCCGACGCTCCCGCCGCATCGCCGCTTGACCGGCTCAGCCCCGACCGCCGTGAGTTCTACGAAGAGATGTTCTCGCTGATCTACGACTGCTCCGCTAATCGCTCAGCGGCGAAGAGCCTAGTGGACCGCATCATGGCGAAGGTCGCCTGACACCGGACCCTCGCGTCAATAGAACGCCGCGCTCTTGGTACTTCCTCCTGCGCGATTGAGCCAATATGCCGCGCAAGTCCCGCTTTGACCTGGCCTTCGAAGATCTGTGGGGCGAGTTTCGGGCCAGCACGAAGCGGCAGTTCTTCAGCGATATCCAAGGTCAACTGGAGGAGGAAGACGAGATCCGAGACATCCTCCGCAAGAGCCGTGCCGAGCCGCAATACCTCGCGGTGTCGTTCGACCGAAAGCCGAACGACGACGAGTTCTCCTACCACTACTTCGATCTGGCGCTCGTCATCCTCGACGCAATCTTCGGCGGCGAAGGCATCACCAAACCGGTGAACCAACTTCGAGTCCTCCGCTGGGAAGCCTCGCGCTCGGACCTTCTGAAAGTCCTCAACTGCCTCGCCGAGCAGAACCGAGAGCTTAAATTCCGGCGTCTTCTCATATTGCCGTTTCCAAGACCAATCATCGGGCGCAGATTGGACCGATCGACGCACATGCGCTGACGCGATGGCTCGCTCAAACGTTCTCACTCAGGCGACCTCGCGCTGCTCCTCGGGCTCAACGAACAGCAACTGGGTCTTGCCGTCCACCGGCTCTTCACCCTCGATGTGGCGCTTCACCAGCGTGTAGACATCCCGCACATACTCGACCTGGTCGCGCGAAAGCGGCCCCTTCTCGACATGCGTTGTGATGTTGCGTAGGCGACTGATCCTGCCGATCCAGCGTGCCAGCTTCGCCTTCGGGCCCTTGCCGTAGAAGTTGTAGCGGCCCTTGAAGAGATCCCAGTTGCCTTCGTAGACAACGATCTGCGAGTAATCGATCAGGTTGAGCGACTGCCACCTGTCGCGTGAAGTGTCCCCTTCCGTGTTGTAGCGGACATCGCAGTCGATCCGGACCTGCTTCGGCACTCCGGTGATCCACCAGGAATCGCGGGTTTCGCCGTAATGGGCCTTCAGTGTCGAGACGACGTCGTCGTAAAGGATCTTGTGGATCTCGAGGATCATGTCGCGCGCTTGCTCCGTGCCGGCGGCGTCCTGAGATTCAAGGTATTCTCTAATCTCTGGTAGGTCGAAGTCTGGCTTTGCAGACGCGACAATCGCCATCATCTGCAGGGCGTTCTGATCCACACTCGCCAGGGAACTCCCCCGGGCGCGAAAGTAGGTCACCTCGTTGGCGGTCGCGCTAGCGAAGAAGTCAATCACCGGCTGCGCGTACGGCTGGACGAGCTCGACCAGATCCTCGGCCGAAGACGACACGACCCTCGTCCCGTCCGACTCCACGAAGTGCACGATCTTGCGCAGCAGCACGAGAAGCGCGCGCAGGCCGAGGTTGGTGCCGAGGTAGCCCCCCTTGGCGTCACCAAGATCCCAGTGGTCCGGGGCGCCCTTCGCGAACAGGGCAAAGTACAGCTGCAAGCCGCGCTGCAGCTTGCGCATCGAGTCTGTGGCATTCGCCGAAAGGTGGCCGAGCGGCCCCGGCTGCAGCACCGTAGCGCCGTTGCGCCCGGAGAGTCTCTGAACCTTTCCGACGAGGTTGTTGCCCTTAATGCCATCGACCAGCGACGTGAGCGTCAGGCATCTCTTGTTGGTCTTGTCATCGCCGGTCAGCAATAACCGGTCCTTCAAGGGAGACGAGTTGTCGGAACCCATGTTCAGCACCGCCCGCGCGCAGACCGCCTCGAGCCGCTTGCGCGGATCCTCGTCCTCGATGTCCAGGTTCGACACGAGCTCCTTCACAAGATTGCTCTGCACCTTCACCTGCTGGGTGTTGATATCGACGAACATCTTGATTTCGGCCGTTGAAGGCAGGTTCTCGTATGCCAGCACCGACACGACCGAACGGTCTTCCTCGGCATCCCGCCCTGCGTAAGCATAGCCGTAGAGGCGATGTTGCCCGTCGATGACCCAGGCGGACCCATATTGGCCAGGCAGCTCGAGCATTCCCGTCGCCGTGTCGCCATAACGGTCCTTCAGGTCGAATCGAAGGCCGTCACGCTTGATGTTGACCACGATGTTGGTCGGGAACGTCCCGCCCTCGTCGATGAAGGCGCCGATGGACTTGAGACGCGTAGGCTTCACCATGCGCTGGTATGTTTCGAGGTCGTCGTTCGACCTACCCATGTGGCTGATGTACGCGATGCGCAGCAGGTCGTGGGGCGAGATTAGGAAGCTGTAGAAGGTCGTGTCGCCGACGCGTCCCCGGGTCGCCGGCACCGATGTGCGCAGACCCTCCACCTTCTCCTCCCGCAGGTATCGGCCCAGGAATTGGTAGCGCGCTGCTACCTTCAGTATGCCGGTCAGGCGCTGGAAGTACTCTAGGTCCGCCTCGGTGATGATCGGTACCTTTGCAGTTGCCGCCCTGTCTCGGTCCGCAGTTCGGATGTCCACGTTCCGCGTAGCAATCGCCAGCTTGACCTTCAGCTTGCTTTCGCGACCATACTTCGCCTTCACCGCGGCGATGACGTCCTCACGGACGGCCTCGATCTTGTCGAGCAGACCCTTGATCGACTTGGCGCCGCCGTCGCGCGAGTGAGTGCACTCGACGATAAACACCGTCTCGTCGTCCTTCGCGAAGACGTCGAGCTGACGCCTGGACGAACCGTCCTTGCCGATCACCATGAGGTTGCGGTCCGCATTCATCTCCTTGAAGCCCATCCGGTAGAACAGAGTCCAGACATCGTCCTCGAGCTGGCGGTCCTCAGGCTTAGAGCGCTGCATTCGCAGGGAGCGCTTGTTCTCCTTGGCTAGCTCCCAACCATCGTGCTCCTCGGCCTCGCGCTTCAACTGAAGTGCCGTCGCCGACGCGGCGGTTACCGTCTTCTCGTCAACGCGCTTCGAGCGCAGGCCATATGCGCTACGCAGCTCATCGCCGCTGACCAGGTCCCCAAGCGTAGCCGTCATCCGCAAACTCCCCCCAGGCTCCTGCTTCTCGCACACTGTCGTGCAGGAACAAGCACGTCCAACGCGACCGCGTTTACAGCGACCACGTCCTGCCTCGGACGGCAAATCCCATTGACAGCGAACGGCTCTGAATGGCGAATTATTATGACGTGGACGGCACTCCAACCCTCCAGCAGGGTGTCCCTACAGGAGGTCGAGGGAAATTCACGATGGGAGGCAATCTGCGAGGCCGTGAAGTTGTCGCGCCCGGTGTTGGCCGTCACGTAAGTCAGGTCGTTCCTCGCCGGCTGAGCCGCATAGATTTCGTTCTGCAACGCCGGCAGCTTTCAACTTCCAGCATGCGGCGGCGGCTAGCTGGCTGGGGCCGCGCGAGCGTCGGCGATCAGCGCCTCGACATCAACCGGTGCCCATTGTCTGGTGACTGAGGCATATGGGTGGAACAGCGGCACCCGGCTCGCCCGCTCGCCCGTGGGCGAGATAAAGTGGTGCGCGGCATTCGGCAGCATCTCGATTCCGAGGCGCTCTACCGCGCGCGGGTTGTGGAAGACGTTAAGACCCTCGACCCACGTCTCGCTGTAGTCGGGCGAGTTAACGAGCCCTCTGAACACCTTGGGCACCGTGGCCTCGGGATCGTGGTCGACCGCAGTGCCCTCGCGGACCATCGCGACCCTGCCCGAGCCGAAGCCCGCAAGCAGACCCATGCGGTTGAACTTTGAGATCGTGCCGCTGGCGGTCGTCAACACGGCGCTGACGTTTTCCGCATCCGGCAGGTCGAAGAACCCCGACGGGATCGGCGCCTTGTCTCCGAATTGATGTTCGACAATGCGGCGGGGCGTCACCGTGAGCCTGCCGTCGGCCTCCCGCTCTGCGTCGTGGACATAGCCGTAGAGATATCGTTCAAGCGACGACGACGAGCGCACCATCGAGCCGGGTGACGAGAAGTCGGCGATGGCCAGCGCGAACGGCGCGCTCTTGACGTTGTCCCGCTCCCAGTAGCGCTTGCGCAGCTTGGAGGTCAGCGAGCTGCCGAACTTGATGGGCAGGTAATGCTCGAGGTAGGCCTTCAGCTTCTCCGGCGTATCCGTCTCCGGCGGCGGCACGACCCTGCTACCCACCCGCGTCGGGCCGACCGTCACCGCCTCTGCCGTGAACCGCCCCGCCAATCCCTGGCAGGCAAAGTCCGGCACGGCCTCCGCCCGGTCCAGCAGGTATCCCTGCTCGATGAACGTGGCGAATAGGTAGAGTTCCCAGATCCGCTGGTCGAAGCCAGTAGTCTGAAACTGCTCCACGAAGTTGCCGTCGGCGTCCTCGTACCAGCGCATCATCGGCTCGATAATGCCCCGGGCAGGGGAGAAGGACTCGTCCTCGATTAGCGTGACAAATGCGGGATCCAGCTGGTCGAGCGGTCGGACCGGCGTGAAGAAGTCGACCGGCGCACCCTTCTCGTCCGCCTGGTGGTGCGTCTCGGGCGGTGCTGCGGCGGCTTCGTCCATCGCGTTGGCTAGGTCGCCGGACGCTCCAGCCGCCGTCGCGACGAACGGCGTGATGGCGACGTTGCGGAAGCGCAGCTTCGCGTCCCTCGCGAACACGAGGCCAAAGTAGTCGCCGTCGGCATTGTCGCGCATCACGATGCCCGTCACCTGGCCGCCGTCTGCCTGATGGTAGCTCAGCTCCTTGCCGAACAGCGCAGCTTGTGGCTGCCTGGCGTAGCCGGCGATCGCGTCGAACCTGACTTGGGGGATGTCCTCCATTCTAGCGATATAGTTCGTCCGATAGGGATCGATAGGGCCATGTCGGATCCTCGTGTCTCGGACCGCGTCACAGCCGCTAAGCGATGCCGTCGTTCTGTCCCGGCCTGCCCGACGATGCGCCTCGGCCGCTGTACATGGCTGGCGCATTTACGGGTTCGTAGCCGCGTCCTCAGCGTCGTGGCGCGCAGCGTCTCGGCGGGGGACCCGTCCTTCCGGCGCCCCCCGTGATCCCGCGGCGAGGACCACGGTGGCCTGGGGCTTGAGCCGAAATGTCGCCCGTTGTGCCGACATGGGGGGGCTCCTTAAAGACAGGTCACGAGGTGAGCGGCAATCTGCCTAGATGCCCGCATTCAGAGATGAACGAAGGCCGGCTCTCAATTTGGCCACAGATCGGACGTGGATGTCTGGATCTGGGTCTCAGCGGCGAGCACCTCAAGGCAGCTCGCGACCAATTCAAGACATCAGCATCGCTGATGTGAGCGGCGCCTCTTGCTGAAACCCGGCATTCGGGTCGCGCAGCCAGCCGGTCGGCTTTGCGCCCCATCTCCGTCGTTCGCCCGACCCTCAGCTCATCTCGAAAGCCGCCCTTGGTTCACGCGGCGTCAGTTGGCCGGAATGGTGAATAATGGCTGGTCCGCTTTCCGGTGCGCTCAAATTGGCTAAACAGCCTCTCGATTAGGCACTGCCTGCCGGCAGCTACGTTACCCACCAATCAGCCACTCGCAAGTTCGGGTTGCTCCTGGAAAGGAGACCCGGTCAGCTCCCTTCGTGAAGATCAAGCTCCAGCCGCCGTATCCTGGACAATACATCCCCGCCGCCTGTCATGCGGGATGGATCGACGCGGCAAGGCTCGTCAATCGGATGCTCAAGGTGCCAAGAACACCGTGCCGCCGACGATAGGGCCCGATCGGCATCGTCGAGGCCGAGACGGCCTCGGCATACAAGACAACGGACGATCTCAGGGATAGGATGTGACGCTCTTGGGGCCGGTATACTGGGGAACGGCGATCGCTACCTCAACCGAATTTATGCCGGTGGATCACGAGGGGGCAACGCCGCCGCCCGACGCCGCAGAACGGGCCCCGCGCGCGCATGTCGAGCGTATTGCTAGCCGAAAGATAAAGGGCTTTCTCGGCACGATCGACGGAAGCGGCGAATATTACGATTCGATCCACAAGCAGAATCAGAGCCTCTCGCAGCATATCATTGCCGACTACCACGGCCGCTTCCTGATCGAGTTGATCCAGAACGGCCATGATGCTCACGATCGGGAGCGACGCGATGGCGAGATCGCTGTCCTGTTCGCGAGCGACGAAGGCGAGAGCGGCACCCTCTATGTCGCCAATCGCGGGAAGCCGTTCGAGCGACGCAATGTCGATGCGCTCTGCGAGATGGGCCTGTCGAGCAAACCGCCGGGCGAGGCGGTCGGCAACAAGGGGCTCGGATTCCGGAGCGTGCGGCACATCTCGGACGCGCCGCAGGTGTATTCACGGTCGGTCGAAGCCGGGCAGGGGGCCGTGTTCGATGGGTATTGCTTCACGTTCGCGCGCGGCGCGGAGCTCGATCCCCTGCTTCCCGACAAGACCACCCGCGCCCTCGCTCGGTCAGATCTACCCGCATTCTACATCCCGCAATGGATCGAAGCGGTCCCGCCGGCCGTCGCCGATTTCGCCGCGCGCGGCTTCTCGACCGTCATCCGATTGCCGTTGAGGAACGATGCCGCGCTTGACGTGGTCCGAGGCGAGATGCTCGGCCTGGAGAAAGCCGACGCGCCCATGCTGCTGTTCTTACGACGCATCGGGTGGCTCGAGGCACGGATTACGGGCGAGCGTCTGAAAGACCATGCGTTCGATCTCGAATTGACTAGGGACGAAGCGCCCCTCGTTGGAGAAGATGGCCCTACGCTCGTCGACCTCGGCGATAATGGCCGGTTCTGGGTCGCCCGCGCGGTGATCCCCCAAGACGACATGCAGGCGGCGGTCGAGGAGGGCCTCGAATCCGGGGCGCTTCCGCAAAGTTGGAAAGGCTGGAAGGGCGCCGGCGAAGTGGCCGTCGCGATCCCGGTCGGCGAAGAGCGTACCGACTTCAACCCGCGCCTTTACGCCTTCCTGCCGATGGGACGCGGGGCGACATCGCCGTTCAGAGGTCATCTCCACGGGAGTTTCTTTCCCAGCTCGAACCGGATGAGCCTCGATCCGACCGTGCGCGTCAATGCGCTCGTCCTGGATCATGCGGTCAAACTCTCGTCCGCGACAGCGCAATGGATGACCGAACGCGCGGCGGCGGGCGAAGACCGGAGCGGGATCTCGTCCGTGACGGCCGCGCGCGTCGCTATCGATCTACTCATGTGGAAGACGCCAGCAAGTTTGCTTGAGGTCGAGGCGAGCGATCGCGACAAGACGTCCGTCGCAGTCGATTTGGGTGCCGTCATGGCCACCGAGATCGCCCGGCGATGGTCGGTGCGATCGATCGGTGAGGCGCCGATCGTCCCCTGTCTCGCCGTCTGGACGGGCGACCGGCTCGCGATTCCGGAATTCGGCCCGATCATCTGGACCGCACCTGCCGCGGCGCGCCGTCTCACCGTCAATCATAAATCCTTCACGATCGAGATCGTGGCCCGCTACGGCGCCACCGCAGGTGTCGCCCCATTCTGGCCCGGTCTTGGTGTCCGACGGACCGAACAGCTCGCGGAATTCTTACGACGACATGTGGGCGCGACCCACAAGGATCGACTCCTCTCGGCCGAGCGCGCCATGATCGCGGAAGCGCTCGCCATCGCTTATTCGAATCAACGTCGGCCGGACTGGGATCGCTGGAAAGCATTCTATCGTGATCTGCCCGAATTCATGGGAGGCGAGGCCACCGCCCTGGCGGGACGTAAAATCCTCATCTGTCAGGACGGATCCTTGCGACCGACCCGCGCGCCGGCAGGGACGGGGCAGATATCCACCGAAGAGCAGCCTCGGAAACAGCGGCGGCGCGCTCGCGAGACGTCCGTCTTCATCCCACCCCGGCGCGGCGATAACGAGGAGAGCATCGGCGAGGAGTTCTATCCGCCGGCGCCTGTCCGCGAGTTCTTCGCCTTCTTAAGCGACGCACTCCCCTGGTACAGCGAACTGGCCGCCGCGCGGCAATTCCTGGAGAAAGATCTCGCCACGCCGTTCGAGAGCGAGGCCCTCCTCACACGCATCGCCCAGATCGTGGAGAAAGACACGGCCAAAAAGGTCCGGACGGCCGGACTTCGCTGGGCGTTCGCGATTTGGCGCCGTTCGGTCGCGATCAAGCGGCCGGTGGCGCTTTCGCCCAGCTATCGTCTTTTCGTGCCGACGCTGACAGGCGAGTTCATCCGCGCGACTGACGCGATATTCTCATCGTCCTGGCCCGACCGCACGCTCGGCTACGACCTCCAGCAATTCCTCGAGATCGCTCCAACCGATTCCAAGGATCTCGACGACGTCCGCGCCCGGCGATTGGCACAACCTGCGAGCGCCGCCTTCGGCAAGAACCTGATCAAGGAATGGACCGAGTTCCTCGAGGGCTTGGGCGTCCAACGCGGTCTCCAGCCGCGCACGATCGAACACCCCAATTACATCCCTGCGGGCCGCGTTCTCAATTTCGCGTTCCTCGCCGAGGTCGATCTGCCAGCCAGCTTCGGCCCGCTCCTCAGGACCGATATCGGGACGAGGCCCGGACTGGCTCTGTCGCTACCGACCTCCACGGATTATGATGTGGGGGCCTTGTGGTGGTTACCCGGGCAGGCCGATATCGATCGCTTCACCGACGATGCCCTCGATCTGTACGCCAAGCTGATCGTCGAATGGATCGGAACCTCTGAGACCCGGCACTTCCGGATGACGGTCAAGCATCGTCACAATCACAACGCGGACAACCGTGACTGGCCGACACCGCTTGCTGCCTTCCTGCGCTCAGCCGCGTGGATTCCTTGCGAAGAGCAAGGGGAGGAGGGGCCGCGACGGCGGAGGTGCACGGGCCGGGACGTCTGGCTGGCCGGAGGGACGGATCGATATCCGCCCTTCCTGAGGCGCCCATCCTTCAAGCTGGCACGAGCGTTCGATCGCGCGCCGACCGGCGCGATGGACGTGCTGCGTGCCCGCGCCGAGATCCGCACGTTCAACGCGCGGGACAGCCTGCTCGCGCAGATCGAATTCCTCACCGAACAATATGCGGACGGCTGTGTCCGCCGTTTCCATGAGCGCGAGCTCATGAACATCTACGCGCGATGCTGGGTGCGTCTCGCCGATCAGCATGCCGCAAATGAAGCGACGGCAACATCGGCCAACCCCCCGCCCCGCCTCCTGGCACGGCGAAAGGCTCAACTGGGGACCGTGCGTGTTCGCGGGCAGGAACCTGAACCGGTCTACATCCGCGACGGCGTCGATCCGATCGCGGCGAGCCTCGTCGAGGTGATCGGCGATCCGTTGATTGACATCCGGGCGACCGATCCCTCGCGGCTCGGCAACCTGATGCACAAACTCTACGGGGGAGCGATACGCAGGACGTCAGAACTCGCGTACGCGATTCATGTCGACGGTGCGCCGTTCGAACAGCTCTCGATCGGCGCCCGCCTCGTCAATCGTTGCCCTTGGCTGCGTCCGATGCTGGCCGTGGCGCTGGAGGCGCTCGAAAGCGTCGATCTAAATCGCTTGCCGTCGGACCGATCGGGTATCATCCAGGCGCTCGATCGTATCGAATTGCAGCAGGCGACGAGCGTTCGCTTCTTCCTCGAAGGAAGCGATGTCACCCCGCCCACATCCCGACCCGCTTATCAATTCTCGCGCGCCGATGAGCAGCCGGTCGTCATCATCATCGCGACAGGCGACTTGTCCTGGCAGCAGATCGAAGCAGCGCTCCCAGCGATCGGCGACGCCATCCGGCAGCCGGCCGCCGTCCCGCACCTGAAGCTGCTTGCTCGCCAGCTGTCGATGGACTTCGCGTCGGTCGATGATCGCCCAGCAGGCCAGGATGATCTGGTCCGGTTATGCCGCACGTTAGAATTGGGGGAACAGGCCACCGATGCCGCACGCGACGCCTTGGGCGAGCGGATCGAGCGCCTCCTGCCCTGGTACCGGGCGATCGTCTGGCATTTCGGAGGCGAGCTAGCCCACGAGCGCTGGCTGGAGAACGAGTTGGCGGCGAGCGAGGATCGTGCCACGCTGATCGAGCTCCTCGGCACGATCTTGCCCGATAGCTCGGCCAACCCGGACGAGATCGTGGAAGCGGCCAAGATGAGCCTGTCGATCCCCGAATTGCGTGCGAAGCTCGATCTCGAGTTCGGCGCGTTCAACGCCAGCCTCGTCGCGACCGGAACCCTTCCCGACGTCGATCCGGACGCGCAGAAGGCGCAACTCGCCTTCTTCGTCGACGATCGGAGCATGGCGATCAACGATGCCTTGCGGAACATGGTCGCTCCGACCCTCTTCGGGTTCGAACCGGATCCTCGCTATCAGGCATCCCGCAAAGCGCTTGAATCCCTGCAACCCGATCCGGATTGGCTCCAGCGCTACGAACGAATTCCGGAGGACCTGATGTTCGTCCGGCTTGCCGACTGGCTCGCCGAAATCGGTGCGCCGCCGATGGGGAGCAATCCCGAAGGGCTCGATGAGCTCGTGTCGGTGCGCGTCGCGAACGCCGCCATGTTGCGGAAGGTCGTGAAGGTCGGCCAGCCTCTCGTTCGGGCCTGGGGCGTCCAGCGATCGAAATACGTGCCTGACCTCTGGAAGGATGCCGGACAGGCCGAAGTCGCGCTTCGGCAAATGCTGGACGAGACCGGCGCCTTCGATTGCCGCGGGTGGAGCGAGGCGGACCTGCTAACTTGGTTTGGTCGGCTGGGTGTCTGGCCGGCCGAAATGCCGAAATCAATCGACCGAACCGAGCTGGATGTCGCCGAAACCGAGGTTGAGGCGCAGGCTGTGCGAGCGCGCGAGGATCGCGAAAAACGGGACCGCGATGCGCGATCGGTGCAAGTGAATGGGCAGCGTCGCGATCCGCAGACGCTCGACTGGTTGGCGCTTTCGGAGGAGCTTTCCACCGGTCTGACCAAGAAGCTCCTCAGCCGGCCGATCGGGACATTCGCTGACCTGGCGCCCGCGGATCAATCGCGGCGGCGGCGCGGGGCGCCAGGCAC
>NZ_VNIM01000031.1 GCF_007785815.1 Alterirhizorhabdus solaris
GATGGCGATCAACGCACTCGGCATCGACTCCATGCTGCCGGCGCTGCCCGCGATGGGCGCCTCGCTCGGCATCCCGGAAGAGAATCAGCGGCAGTGGATCATCGCCGCCTACGTCATCGGCTTCGGCTCGTGCCAGCTCGTCTACGGGCCGCTGATCGACCGGTTCGGCCGGCGGCCGATCCTCTTCGCCAGCTTGGGGTTCTTTGCGGTCGCCTCGGTGGCCTGCGCCTTCGCCTATGACTTCCACACGATCCTGATCGGCCGGGTGTTGCAGGGCGTGGGCGCCGCGGCCTCGCGCGTGCTGGCCGTGTCGATCGTGCGCGATAGGTTTTCCGGGCGGACGATGGCGCGGGTGATGTCGATCTCGTTCGTCGTCTTCCTCGCGGTGCCGATCCTCGCGCCGAGCATCGGCCAGCTCATCATGCTGGTCGCGCCGTGGCACGGCATCTTCTACGCGCTGGCCGGCTTCGGCCTGTTCGTGGTGGCCTGGGCAGCGCTGCGCCTGCCCGAGACGCTGCATCCGGACGATCGCCGGCCGATCTCGATCGCCAAGCTCTGGTCGGCGGCCAAGCTCACCCTCGGCAACCGCACCTCGATCGGCTACACGCTGTCGATGACGCTGATGTTCGGCGCGCTGATGGGGTTCATCAACTCCGCGCAGCAGATCTTTGCCGACGGCTTCGGCGCGGTGCGCATCTTCCCGCTCGCCTTTGCCGGTTGCGCCGGGCTGATGGCCGTCGGCTCCATCCTGAACGCGCGCATCGTCGAACGGCTGGGCACGCGCCGCGTGTCGCAGACGGCGCTGCTGGCGCTCATCACGCTCTCGGGCATTCATGCGGTCGTCGTGCTCAGCGGGCATGAGACGATCTGGACGTTCTGCATCCTGCAGGCGCTGACGATGGGGTGCTTCCCGCTCTCCACCTCCAACTTCGGGGCGATGGCGATGGAGCCGGTCGGTCATATCGCCGGCACCGCCGCCTCCGTGCAGGGCACGATCTCGACGCTGGGCGGGGCACTGATCGGCCTCGTCATCGGCCAGCAGTTCAACGGCACCTCGGCGCCGGTCGTGGTCGGCTACTTCCTCGCCGGCCTCGCCGCGCTGGGCATGGTGTTCTGGACGGAGCGCGGCAAGCTGTTTAGCGCGCACCACGTCGTCCCGCCGGCTCAGGCGTGATCGCGGGCCACCACGTCGCGGATGAAACCGGCGATGCTGGCGGCGATATCGTCGAGCGGGGTCGCCGTCAGCGGGTGCGCCGGGCCGGGAAACAGCCCGAGCCGCCATGTAGCGAAGCTGCCGGCAAGCGCGTGCGTCTCGGCCAGCGGCACCAACTGGTCCTCGCTGCCGTTCATCACCAGCACCGGCACCCGCATAGCGCGCAGGTCCCCGGGCGAAAGCGGCGGGTTGTGCCCCAGATCGGCGAACAGCCGCCGGTTGGCCGCGTTCACCAGCCGCCAGTCGGTCGGGTGGTGGATCGCGGCGAGTTCGGCCGCGCGGGGGTTGCCGGGGCGGGTCAGCCGCGCCGGGTCCGCAAGATGGACGATGTGCGCCACGGCGGCGGGATGCCATATCGCCCGCGCGGCGAGCGTCGCGATGCCGGCGATCCGGTCGGGCCGGCGGTGGGCCAGCATCATCGCGAGCATCCCGCCGATGCTGTAGCCGAACACGAAGCATCGGCCGATCCCGGCGGTATCCATCGCCGCCTCGATATCGTCGGCTATGGCGGTGATGCCATACTCCGCCCCCGGCGGCGGGCGGCCGCCGTGGCCGAGCCAGTCAGGCGCGAAGGTAACGATTTCAGGCGGCAACCGCTGCGCGACCGGCGCCATCTCGGCCGCCGATCCGTTCGCGCCGTGGAGCAGGACCAGTGTTTCCGGCACCTGCTCCCCCCGCCCCTACCGCCTAGAGGACATATTTGCTGAGATCGGTATTGCGCGCGATCGCCTGCAACTGGCTCTCGACATAGGCCGCATCCACCGTCAGCGCCTCGCCCCGCCGGTCCTCGGCATCGAAGCTCACGTCCTCCAGCAACTTCTCCATCACGGTGGAAAGGCGGCGGGCGCCGATGTTCTCGATCTGCCCGTTCACCTCGGCCGCGATGCGGGCGATGGCGGCGATGCCGTCCTCGGTAAAGGTCACCTCCACCCCCTCGGTGCCGATCAGCGCGCGATACTGTTCGGTCAGGCTCGCCTGCGTCGCCGACAGGATGCGGACGAAATCGGCCTCGGTCAGCGCCTTCAGCTCCACCCGGATCGGTAGTCGGCCCTGAAGCTCGGGCAGCAGATCGGAGGGCTTGGCAACGTGGAACGCGCCCGAGGCGATGAACAGGATGTGGTCGGTCTTCATCGGCCCGTATTTGGTGGCGACGGTGGTGCCCTCGATCAGCGGCAGCAGGTCGCGCTGCACGCCCTCGCGGCTCACCGATCCGCCACGCACGTCGGACACGGCGATCTTGTCGATCTCGTCGAGGAACACGATGCCGTTGGCCTCGGCATCGGCCAGCGCCGCACGGCTCACCTCGTCCTGATCGAGCCGCTTGTCCGATTCCTCCTCGATCAGCTTCGCCCAGGCGGCAGGCACCGGCAGCTTGCGGCGCTTCGGACGCCCACCGCCCATCTTGCCCATGATCTCACCGAGATTGATCATGCCCATCTGGCCGGGCATCCCGGGAATCTCGAACTGCCCGCCGCCGGCATCCTCCACCTCGATCTCGATCTCCTTGTCGTCGAGATGCCCGTCGGTGAAGCGCTGGCGGAAGGCGGTGCGGGTCGCCTCGCTGGCATCCTTGCCGGTCAGCGCGTCGAGCAGGCGGGCCATCGCCGCCTCCTCGGCCTTGTCACGCACGGCGGCGCGGCGGCGTTCCTTCTCCAGCCGCACCGCCTCCTCCACGAGATCGCGGGCGATCTGCTCCACGTCGCGACCGACGTAGCCGACCTCGGTGAACTTGGTCGCCTCCACCTTCACGAACGGGGCATCGGCCAGCTTCGCCAGCCGCCGGCTGATCTCGGTCTTGCCGCAGCCGGTCGGCCCGATCATCAGGATGTTCTTGGGCGTCACTTCCTCGCGCAACCCCTCGGGAAGGTGCTGGCGGCGCCAGCGGTTGCGCAGGGCGACGGCCACCGCGCGCTTGGCATCGGTCTGGCCGACGATATGGGCGTCCAGCGCGGCGACGATGGCTTTGGGGGTGAGGGCGTCGTTCATAGCAATATCTCCGTCATCCCGGCCCGGGCCGGGATCTCTGCGGCGAAGCGGAAAGCGGTATCAGGCCGCCGGCTCGATCGTCTCGATCGTGAGGTTGCCGTTGGTGAACACGCACACGTCGGCGGCAATCGCCATCGCCTTGCGGCAGATCGTCTCGGCATCCTGCTCGTAATCCAGCAGCGCGCGTGCGGCGGCCAGCGCATAGTTGCCGCCAGAGCCGATCGCGGCGACCCCTGCCTCCGGTTCCAGCACGTCGCCGTTGCCGGTCAGGATCAGCGTCACCTCCTTGTCGGCGACGATCATCATCGCCTCCAGGTTGCGCAGGAACTTGTCGGTGCGCCAGTCCTTCGCCAGCTCCACGGCGGCGCGCAGAAGCTGGCCGCTGTGCTGCTCCAGCTTGCGCTCCAGCCGCTCGAACAGGGTAAAGGCATCCGCCGTCGCCCCGGCGAAACCGCCAATCACCGATCCGTCACCCAGCCGGCGCACCTTGCGCGCGTTGGGCTTGATGACGGTGTTGCCGAGCGAGACCTGCCCGTCACCCACCACCACCACCTTGTTGCCGCGACGGACCGACAATATCGTCGTGCCGTGCCATCCGATCTTGTCGCTCATCGCACTCCCCGCATCAGGGTGGGGGATATGGGGAGGTGAGGGCGAACGCGCAATCGCCCACAGCGGGCGCAAGGCTTGCCGCGACAGATGCGCTGCAACCGAAGTATCGACGGCGACATGTCAAGTCGAGGCACCGGATTTACTCCGTTTTGCTCATTACCAAGAGTTCACGGTCGATTAACTTGACGTTCATCCGCCGGGAACGCTCGCGCCCGTGAGGCGTGGTGCAAATATGCAACAACATAGCGCGATCTCGGCGGGTCGCACGAAGGGGGTGGAACCTGCGCGCGATCCGTCTATTCAGCCGACGCGTATTTGCAAATCGGAGTGTCCCCGTATGAAGAAGATCATCCTCGCCCTGGCGACCGCGGGCGCCGCCCTCGGCGCCACCGCCGCATCGGCCCAGGTCGTCAACAACACCACCTTCCGCGGCTTCCGTGCCGAGGGCCAGGTCGGCGGCGATCGTTTCCAGTCGCAGGGCGAGAGCAACAACAAGTTCGGCTACGGCGGCGCCATCGGCTTCGACGGCACGATCGGCGACAAGATTGTGGTCGGCCCGGAAGCCACCTACTGGCGTGCCAACGAGTGGAACGGCAACCGCACCGCCGGCGTGCGTGGCGGCGTCGTCGACCACAAGTCGTTCGAAGAGTGGGGCGCTGCAGTGCGCGTCGGCTATCTCGTGACCCCGGCGCTGCTGGTGTACGGAAAGGCCGGCTACGTCAGCAACGAGTTCCGCAAGAGCTTCATCCCGGCCGCGCCGACCGCCACCGTGCGTGAGACGGGCTACTACAACCGTGGTCGTTCGGACGGCTATCAGGTCGGCGGCGGCGTCGAGTATTCGCTCACCGACATGTTCTACGTGAACGGTGAATACAAGTACTCCAACTATGCCAACGACTCGGTTCGTCAGCGCGCTCTGGTCGGCTTCGGCGTCCGCTTCAAGCCGGGCTTCTGATCCGAACGAGATAATGGGGCCGGCCTTCTGCGGAAGGCCGGCCCTTTTCTGCGTCCGCGAGACAAGCGGCAGCGGCAACTTTTTGCAGTGCAGCATGTTGGGGTGGCATCCATCAGGAGCCACTCATGAACAAATCTGCTTTCGGCCGTATCCCGGCTGGCAAGATCCCTTCGTCGGGTAGCAAGCTTTCCCGCATCGGCGCCGGCATCACACCGAAGGGCGCACTGATCGCCTCGGGCGTCGTCGCCGCCCTTGCCGCCGCCGCCCTCTACAACCGTCGCGAAACGACCGTCGCAGAGCGCAATACGCCGCCGACCGGATCGTTCGTCGAGGTGGACGGGGTTGACCTCCACTATATCGCGCGCGGCACCGGGCGTCCGCTCGTCCTGCTCCATGGCAATGGCGTGCCGTTGCAGGACATGATCGTCAGCGGCCTGTTCGATCGCTCGGTCGAGGCCGGCTACCGGGTCATCGCGTTCGACCGGCCGGGTTACGGCTACAGCAGCCGCCCGAGCGACCGGATGTGGACCCCGCGCGAGCAGGGCGACCTGTTCGCGCACGCGCTTGCCACGTTGAAGATCGAACAGCCCGTCGTGCTCGGCCACAGTTGGGGCACCATGGTGGCGCTGGCGATGGCGCTCGATCATCCGGAGAGCGTCGCCGCGCTCGTGCTGCTGTCTGGCTATTACTATCCCACCGTACGGCCCGATGCGTTGCCCCAGTTGCCCACCGCCGCACCGTGGCTGGGCACCTTGTTCGCCCATACGCTCACGCCGCTGATCGCCCGCCTGTTCGGCCCGTTGCAGGTGAAGGCCAGTTTCTCGCCTGCCCCGGTATCGCCTTGGTTCGCCGACTTCCCGGCACGGATGTCGCTGCGTCCCTCGCAGATCCGTGCGGCCTCGATCGAGGGTGCGATCATGGTGCCGGGCGCCGCGACGATCAGCAAACGATATGGCGAGCTCGATCTGCCCGTGGTCATCATGGCGGGCGACGGCGACAAGATCGCCTGGCCGGAGCGGCATGCGGTGCTTATGCATCATGAGATCGCACGGAGCGTGCTGCGCGTCGTGCCGGGTGTCGGCCACATGATCCACTACGACGCGACGGACGAGGTGGTGGACGGTATCCGCGACGCCGATCAGCGCAGCAGGCAGGCGACACCGATGGCCGCCTGATGGGGTCTAGCTGGTCGGGGCGACAGGATTCGAACCTGCGACCCCCAGACCCCCAGTCTGATGCGCTACCAGGCTGCGCTACGCCCCGACCACGGCGGCGGCTTTAGGCGGCGATGCCGCACTTGGCAAGCGCCCGCTGATCGCGGCGGCGAACATGTCCCGGAGGCGCCGCAGCGCGGTTGCGCGGAGGCGCCCGCCCGTGATAGGCGCCGCGCGATCAACGGCCCCGCGCCCGCAGCTTCCAGGAAGCCTTTCCAGCGATGTTCATCTCTCCCGCATACGCCCAGGCCGCCGGCGCGACCCCGCCCGGTGGCGCCACCGCCATCATCATGCAGATGGCGCCGCTGCTGCTGATCTTCGTCGGCTTCTACTTCCTCATCATCCGCCCGCAGCAGAAGCGCGCCAAGGCGCACCGCGATCTGCTGATGGCGGTGAAGAAGGGCGATCAGGTCATCACCGGCGGCGGCCTGCTCGGCAAGGTCACCCGCGTCGAGGAGGATGCGGTCGAGGTGGAGCTGGCCCCCAACGTGCGCGTCCGCGCGCTCAAGTCCACGCTCACCGACGTGACCGGCACCGGCACCGCCAAGCCCGCGAACGACTGAGCCGCCATGCTCGACTTTCCGCGCTGGAAGATCTGGTCGATCTGCCTCACCCTGCTCGTCGGCGTGCTGTTCGCCATCCCCAGCTTTCTGCCGGAAGCGACGGTGGCGAAGTTCCCGCCCGGCGTGCCCAGCGCGCGGTTCAACCTCGGGCTCGACCTGTCCGGCGGCAGCCACATCCTGCTGGAGGCCGCGACCGACGATCTTGAAAAGCAGCAGCTCGCCAAGATGGAGGAAACCGTCCGCACCGAGATGCGGCGCGGCGACCCGCAGGTGAACATCGGCGATATCTCGACCACCGGCAACCGTCTCTCCTTCTTCGTCCGCGACGTAACGCAGCTCGACGCGGCGGTGGACCGTGCCCGCACGCTCACCAGCGCGGTCGGCGTCACCGGCAAGCGCGACTGGGATGTCGCGGTGGTCGATTCGACCCGTATCGTGATGACGCCCACCAAGGCCGGTCTCGCCTACGCCACCGACGAGGCGATGAAGGTCGCGGTCGAGGTGGTGCGCAAGCGCATCGACGAACTCGGCACGCGCGAGCCGACGATCATCCGCCAGGGCGACGACCGCATCGTGGTGCAGGTGCCCGGCCTGCAGAACCCGGCGGCACTCAAGGCATTGCTCGGCAAGACGGCCAAGCTGGAATTCAAGCTGGTCGACCTGACCGCCGACCCGGCGCAGATCGCGCAGGGGCGTGCGCCGATCGGCAGCCAGGTGCTGCCCTATCTCGACAATCCCGCCGGCGGCCAGCGCATCGCCGTGCAGCGCCGCGCGATCCTGTCCGGCGACGAACTGATCGACGCGCAGGTCGCGCGCGATCAGGATGGCCGCCCGGTCGTGTCGATCACGTTCAACTCGGCCGGCGGACGCAAGTTCGCGCGGGTGACGCAGGAGAACGTCGGCAAGCCGTTCGCCATGATTCTCGACAATCAGGTGCTGTCGGCGCCGAACATCAACGAGCCGATCCTTGGCGGCAAGGCGCAGATCAGCGGCAACTTCAACGCCGAAAGCGCCAACGCGCTCGCCATCTCGCTACGCTCGGGCAAGCTGCCGGTGGCGCTGAAGGTGATCGAGGAGCGCACCGTCGGCCCCGATCTCGGCGCCGATTCGATCCGCTCCGGCGCGATCGCGGCGATCATCGCCACCGTCGCCGTGATCGCCTTCATGATCGCCACCTACGGCCGCTTCGGCGTCTATGCGACGCTTGCGGTGGTCATCAACATCTTCGTCATCCTCGGCGTGATGGCGATCATCAACGCCACGCTCACCCTACCCGGCATCGCCGGCTTCGTGCTGACGATCGGCGCGGCGGTGGATGCCAACGTGCTCATCAACGAGCGTATCCGCGAGGAGCAGAGGCGTGGCCGCAACGTGATCCAGTCGGTCGAGCTGGGCTACAAGGAAGCGAGCCGCACGATTTTCGACGCGAACGTGACGAACCTGATCGCGGCGATCATCATGATCGTCTTCGGCTCCGGCCCCGTGAAGGGCTTCGCCGTGGTGCTCACCATCGGCATCGCCACCTCGGTGTTCACCGCCGTCCACTTCACCCGGATGCTGGTCGCCCTGTGGCTGCGCAAGCAGCGCCCGACGCACTTGAATATCTGAGGGACACGCCATGCGTCTGCTGAGAATCGTCCCCGACAACACCAACATCGGCTTCGTCCGGCTGCGCTTCGTCGCGTTCGCCTTCACCATCCTGCTCACCCTCGCCTCGATCACGCTGATCGCCACGCGCGGGCTGAATCTCGGCGTGGATTTCGTCGGCGGGCTGATGATCGAGGCGGGGTTCAGCCAGCCCGTCCAGCTCGACGAACTGCGCGAGACGGTGAGCGGGCTGAACGTGGGCGAGATCTCGCTCCAGCAGTTCGGCGGACCGAACAACGTGGCGATCCGCCTGCCGCTGCCGCCGGGCGACGAGACCGCCGCGCAGACGGTGGTGAAGCGCGTGCAGGCGACCATCGCGCAGAAGCACCCCGATGTGGTGTTCCGCCGCGTGGATACCGTGTCGGGAAAGGTATCGGGCGAGCTGATCCGCAACGGCATCTTCGCAGTGCTGCTCGCCATCGCGGGCATCGCGGTGTTCACCTGGGCACGGTTCGAGTGGCATTTCGGCGTCTCCACGCTGGTGGCGCTATTCCACGACGTGATCGTCACGCTGGGCTTCTTCGCGCTGACCCGGCTGGAATTCGACCTCAACGTGGTGGCGGCGATCCTGACGATCGTCGGCTATTCGCTGAACGACAAGATCGTGATCGACGACCGCATCCGCGAGAACCTGCGCAAGTATCGCCAGATGGAGATCGGCGCGCTGATCGACCTGTCGGTCAACGAGACGCTGCCGCGCACGGTGATGACGACGATGTCGATGGTGCTGGCGCTCGGCTCGCTGCTTATTTTCGGCGGTGAGGTGATCCGCGGCTTCACCTCGGCGATGCTGCTCGGCATCGTGATCGGTACCTACTCGTCGATCTACGTCTCGTCGTCGCTGCTGATCGCGCTCGGGATCGACCGTAGCACACTCGCCAAGCGTGCCACCCCGTCGCTGACGCCGGAAATCAATGCCGAGCGCGTCACCCGTCGCCGCGACGATCCGAAGGCCTGACTTGCCGACGATCGAACGTGAATCGCCCCCCGGCGGGCCGGTCGTCCGGGGCTTTGCCGGGCGTGGCTTCCGCGTCGGCGAGACGGTGTATGCCGATGGCCTGCTGATGACCGCCGAGTGGGCGATGGCGTGGAACGCCCCGTCGCTCGATACTCTCGCGGAGGCGGACGTTCTGCCGCTGCTCGACGGACCGCACGAGTTCCTCTTGCTCGGCACCGGCCCGAGCCTGCGCCGCCCGCCGGCGGCCTTCACCGCCGCGCTCGACGCGCGGAGCATCGGCGTCGAGATCATGGACAGCCGCGCTGCCGCCCGTCTGTGGGGTGTGCTGCGCGCCGAGGGTAGGCAGATCGTCGCGGCGTTGCTGCCGCTGTAGACGACAGACGCCAAACGGCAGCGATGCGCTTTCCGACTGGCCGACCGTATCGGAAATACGCACGACGAGCAGCATGATCGCAGGGACCCGCCTGGCAGATCAGCCGCTCGCTGCTTCGCCCGATGCCGGCCTTACCGTCCGCACTGGCGGAAAGCCGGTGAAGGAAGGGATGCCTCGACACCTCGAGGAATCCACTACCGAATTTCACCGCGTCCGGCCGTCATTTTGAAATTGCTAACGTGATTTATGATATACGTCAGCCTTCCGGGGCCGGGGTTATTGCCGCTGCCCGTGCGGCGATGAAAACATGCTGGCTCCGGGCCGGGTGAGTGAAAAGGCGTTTGGTCGAGATGGCGGAGCAGGATCAGGCACTGGCGCCACGCCGCAGGCGGCGGTCTTCGCAGCAGTTGACCGACCTCATCCTGGAGGCGGCGGCCGCCGAATTCGAGGACAATGGTTTCGCCGGCGCCACCACCGCCGCGATCGCCCGTCGCGCCGCCGTGACGGAAACCCAGCTTTTCCGCTTCTATCCCTCCAAGCAGGCCTTGTTTCGCGCAGCCATCTTCGAGCCGCTCAGCCGCCATTTCGCCGAGTTCAACGCGCGGCACCCAGCCAGCGGGGGCGAGCCGGTTTCACGGCAGGCGTTCGCCGCCCAGTATATCGACGAGCTGCAGCTCTTCATCGAGCGCAATTCCCGCATGATGATGTCGCTGATCGCCGCTTCTGCGTTCGGGGCCCGGGCCGGGTCGGACGTGCCGACGATCGATGGCATGACCGACTATTTCGCCCACGGCGCCGCGATGATGGCCAAACGGGTCGGCGACGATCCCGCCATCGATCCGGCTCTGATGGTCCGGGTGTCGTTCGCCGCCGTCCTCGGCAACATCGCCTTTCGCAACTTCCTGTTCCCCGGCCCGATGGCGGACGATCAGCGCATTCGCGAGGCGGTCGCCCGGCTGGTGCTGTACGGCGTCGCCACGGACGGCCCGCCGCCCGGCGACGGGGAAGGCTAGCACCGCCCGCCGCCGCGTAGCCACCGCCTCAGGGGTAGGTCGCCTCCCACATTCCGGCGGCGATCGCTTCGCGGGTCAGCGTCTCCGGATCGACGGTGGCGACGCCCTCGACCAAGGCCTGGCGGGCGACCGCCACGGCGATGTGCAACGCCACTTCGCGCAGGCGCGTGATCGGCGGCAGCAGCGTCGCCCCCTCCCCGCCCAGCGCGCCCAGCGCTCGGGCGGCGGCCATGAACATGCCGTCCGTCACCTCGCGCGCGCCGCTGGCCAGCGCGCCCAGCCCCACGCCGGGGAAGATATAGACGTTGTTCACCTGCGTGACGCCGGCGACGCCGAACGGGCTGCCGGTGCCGACGATCGCGCGGCCATCGGTCCACGCCAGCAGATCGGCTGGATGCGCCTCCGCGCGCGAGATCGGGTTGGAGAGCGGGAAGATCACCGGCTGCGCCACGCCCGCCGCCATCGCGCGGATCACGCCTTCGCCGAACGCGCCCATCTGGCCCGATGCACCGATCAGCACGGTGGGCCGCACGTTGGCGACGGTATCGAGCAGGCCGATCGCATTGGCCCCCGTCCGCGTCCAGTCGACGATATCGGCCGGATCGTGTGCCAGTGCCTGCTGCTGCGGCGGCAGGCGGGGAATGTCGGAGAGGACCAGCCCGTCGCGATCCACCGCCCAGATCCGCGCCCGCGCCTCCGCCTCGGCCAGCCCGTCCGCCATCATCGCGCGCACCAGCAGTTCGGCCACGCCGCTGCCCGCCGCCCCCGCGCCGAACAATACCACGCGCTGTTCGGTCAGCGGCGTGCCGGTGCGGCGGATGGCGGAGAGCAACGTGCCCACCGCCGTCGCCGCCGTGCCCTGGATATCGTCGTTGAAGCTGAGCAGCCGGCCGCGATAGCGTTCGAGCAGATCGTAGGCGTTCTTGCCGGCGAAATCCTCCCACTGGAGCAGCACGCCGGGAAAGCGATCCGCCACCGCCGCCACGAACGACTCCATGAAGGCGTCATACTCCGCGCCCCGGATGCGCGGGTTGCGCCAGCCCACGTACAGCGGATCTTCGCGGCGGGCGGCGTTGTCGGTGCCCACGTCGATCAGGATCGGCAGTACCTCCGCCGGGTGGATGCCGGCGCAGGCGGTGTAGAGCGCCAGCTTGCCGATCGGGATGCCCATGCCGCCCGCCCCCTGATCGCCGAGGCCCAGAATGCGCTCGCCATCGCTGACGACGATCACCTTCACCCGGTCCAGCGCCGGATCGGCGAGGATGTCGGCGATACGGTCGCGGTTCGGGTAGCTGAGGAACAGCCCGCGCGGCCGCCGCCAGATCTCGCTGAACCGCTCGCACCCCTCGCCCACCGTGGGGGTATAGACCAGCGGCAGCATGCGCGGCAGATCGCGCTGGACGAGTGCCTGAAACAGGACCTCGTTCGAATCCTGCAACTCGCGCAGGAAGGCATAGCGGTGGAAATCGTCCTTCATGCCCTCCAGCGCGCGCATCCGCCGCTCGATCTGGCTGTCCAGCGTACCGACGTGCGGCGGCAGCAGCCCGTGCAGGCCGAACGTCTCGCGCTCCTCGTTGGTGAAGGCGGTGCCCTTGTTGGTCAGCGGATCGGCGAGCAGGGCGCGCGCGGCGGCATGGAAGGCGGGGGAGATAGGACGATCCTTTCGTCAGAAGCGCAGGCTGATCCAGCCGGCGAGGAAATCGGAACTCTTGTAGCCCGCGTCGGTCAGCGCCGGGCCGGCGGCGAGATGCTCGTACCGCCCGGTGAACGAAACGCGCGGCGTGATCGTCCAGACGAGCTGGAGGCGGGCCACGTCGGCGATACGGCGCGCACGGAAGTTCTGCGTACCGGCGAACGGCTGGCCGTTGGCGCGATACACCGCATCGCGCACGTCGTCCCGCCAGGCGCGCTGATATTCGGCAGTCACGCGCACGCCCTCCAGCGGCGTCACCGTCAGGTTGGGCGCGAGGGTGACGAGGTTGGAGGGGGTGAGGAACAGCTGGTAGCTGTAATAGATGTTGTTGCCGAACGGCGCATAGGCATTGCGCAGCTTGCCCTGCCCATAGCCCCCGCCGCCGCTGGCATAATCGGCGTGGAAGCCCACGCGCGGCGCCGTCTTCGCCGATCCGACGCGGTAGGTCTGGGCGAGGAACACCTGCCAGGCGGAAATCTCCTGATCGATGTAGCTGCCCGTCTGGCGGTTGGCCGACCAGTCGATCGTGAGCGGGCCGACATCGCCCCACAGCCGCGCGCCGGCATAGTGACGCACGGCCGGGCCGATCCGCCCGCCCCACGCGCCCTTGGTGTTGCGCCGGCGCCAGAGGAACGGGTCGAGATAGAGCTTCGATCCGCCGAACCACGTCGTCGGCAAAGCGGCGCCCAGCGTGACGCCTGAGAAGCGCCGGGCATCGTCGATCACGTCGTCGCCCGTGCCCAGATCGCCATATTGGGTAGGCTTCATGTCGAAAACGTCGGCGCGCAGGCGGGTGCCCCGTGCCCATGCCCGCCAGCCGTTGAGCGTGTAGCGGATCGTGTTGTTGTCGCGCTGCGAGACGAGCAGGTTCGGCCCGTCGGTGAACTCCTGCCGGCCGTAGCGCACACCCACCGCGATGCCCTCCACCGTGCCGTTCGCCTCGACGAAATACTGCTGGTACACCAGATCATTGCGCAGCGAGGCGGCCGGCGCACCCAGCCGCTTGCCCGAGATGCCGCCATGCGCCACCTCGCCGAAGGCACGCAGGTGCGGCCCGATGTGAACGTCCGCACCCAGAAACAGGCGGTTGATGTTCTGCTGCTGGTAAGCCCCCTCGCGCAGGTTGGGGTTGGTGGTGTTGTTCTGCCGCAGCCGCAGTTCGCCCGAGAGGGTGACGTACACCTCGCCGTCGCCATCCAGCGGCAGATATTTCAGCCGGTCGAGGAAGTCGTCGCGCTTCTTCGGGTCGCGCATACCGCGCCAGTCCTCGGCCCAGCGTGACAGGTTGTAGCCGTTGAGCGTCGTCGCCTCGCCGTTCGCCGCGGCGGGATAGCCGTTGGCGATCGTCGTGGCCGGCGCCTTGGCCACCGCCTCGCCCGGCGTGGCCGAGGGGGAGGCGGCGGGCGCGGCCGGCGGGGCTTCCGCCAGCAGCGGCGCTGGCGTGAGGCAGAGGGTGGCAGCGCAGAACCGCAGGGACATCGTCATGGGAAGTGCCTCCTTGGGCCAGCGGTTCACTCGGCGGCGACGACGCCCTGCGGCAGGTCTTCCACGCGCGGCATCCGGCCGGAGAGCGCGGCGTCGAACTGCTCCTTGTCCAGCGCCCCCTCCCAGCGCGAGACCACCACCGTCGCCACCGCGTTGCCGATGAAGTTGGTGAGGCTGCGGCATTCGGACATGAAGCGATCCACCCCGAGGATCAGCGCCATGCCCGCCACCGGCACGGACGGCACGATCGACAGCGTGGCGGCCAGCGTGATGAACCCCGCGCCCGTCACCCCCGCCGCGCCCTTGGACGACAGCATCGCGACCGACAGCAGCAGCAGTTGCTGCCCGAGCGTCAGGTCCACATTGTACGCCTGCGCGATGAACAGCGCCGCCAGCGTCATGTAGATGTTGGTGCCATCCAGGTTGAAGCTGTAGCCGGTCGGCACGACCAGCCCGACGATCGACTTGGGGCAGCCCGCGCGCTCCATCTTCTCCATCAGGCTGGGCAGCGCGCTTTCCGACGACGACGTGCCCAGCACCAGCAGCAGTTCGGCCTTCAGATAGGCGATCAGCCGGAGGATCGAGAAGCCCGAGAGCCAGGCGACGGTGCCCAGCACCACCAGCACGAAGAACAGCGAGGTGAGGTAGAAGGTGCCCAGCAGCCAGCCCAGATTGGCAAGGCTGCCGATGCCGTACTTGCCGATGGTGAAGGCCATCGCGCCGAACGCGCCGATCGGTGCCGCCTTCATCACGATGCCGACCAGCTTGAAGAAGGCGATCGACACGTCGTTCATCACATCGAGCACGCGGGTTCCACGGTCGCCGATCAGCGCGAGGCTGACGCCGAACAGGATCGACACGAACAGCACCTGCAGGATGTTGCCCTCGGTGAGCGAAGACAGGAACGTGTCGGGGATGATGCCCGTCAGGAAGCCGATCAGCGTCGTGTCGTGCGCCTTGGCGGCATATTCAGCCACCTTGCCCGCATCGAGCGCACCGGCGTTCGCGTTCAGCCCCGCGCCGGGCTGCACCACGTTTGCCACGATCAGGCCGACGATCAGCGCCAGCGTGGAGAAGAACAGGAAGTACGCAAACGCCTTGCCCGCCACGCGGCCCACCGCCTTCAGGTCGCGCATCCCGGCGATGCCGGTCACGATCGTCAGGAAGACCACCGGCGCGATCACCATCTTCACCAGCTTGATGAAGGCATCGCCCAGCGGCTTCAGCGCCTCGCCGGTGGCCGGCGCGAAGTGGCCGAGCAGCACGCCCGCCGTGATCGCGATCAGCACCTGAAGGTAGAGCTGCGCGTACCACGGCTTGGGCGCTGGTGGCGTGATGTCGATGGTGGGGGACATAATCATCGGCTGACCTTTCATCCTCTCGCACGTCCCGAGTCTCGGCCGGGGTCGCGCTGCTGGCGCATCGTCACCGATCGCGACATGCGGCCCAAGCGAATGCAACCGATGAAGCCGAAGCACGGGTTTCCGCCGTTTCCTCGGTGCGACGGGTGAAAAGCTGTCCCGTTTCCTGCCCATCGATACGGCCCGAGTGCAGAAAGTTGCACATTGCCGGTGCCCGCCCTAGCGTCTGTCGATGACACGGTGGCGGTGGATCGGATGGGTGGCGGCGGCGCTGGCGTTGTGCGTGCTCGCGGGCTGGCTCGCCGGGCTCGCGGTCGAGCGACGCGAAACCGCCCGGCTGATCGCTGCCACCACCGCCGACGCCCGGCTACGGCAAGGCCTGCTCGGCAGCGAGATCGCGCGCTTCCGCCTGCTGCCGCTGGCGATGGCCGATGATCGCGACCTGCGCGCCGCCGTCGCCGGCATCCCCGGCGCGGCGCGCGCGCTGGATACCAAGCTGGAGACGCTGTCGGCCCGCACCGGCGCGGCGGTGATCTACGTGATCGGGCCGGACGGCCGGGCCATCGCGGCGAGCAACTGGCGCGCCCGCACCAGCTTCGTCGGTCGTGACTACCGCTTCCGCCGCTACTACCGCGATGCCCTGCGTGATGGTGCCGGCGAGCAATTCGCGCTCGGCACGGTCAGCCGCAAGCCCGGGCTGTACCTCACGCGGCGCAGCGACGGCGGCGGGGTCATCGTGGTGAAGCTGGATTTCGACGACGTCGAGCGGCAGTGGCGCGCGGCCGGCGGCATCACCTTCGCGACCAATGCCGCAGGCATCGTCCTCGTCACCAGCCGGGCGGACTGGCGCTTCTCGGCCACCGCCCCGCTTTCCGCCGCCGTGGCTGCGGCGGCGCGGGCGGACAGTGGCACGCGCGCGCTGGCCGGGCCGCGCTTCTCGATGGCCGGCGACGGTCGCGTCGCGATCCCGGGCCGGCGGGGCACGCTGCTCCACGCCGTCACCGCGCCCGATGCGACGGGGTGGCGCGTCCACCTGCTCGTGCCCGCCCGCCCGATCGACATCGTGACCCGCGCCGCCCGCATCGCCGCCGCGCTGGCGACGCTCGGCCTGCTCGCACTCGGCTGGGGCCTGCGGGAGCGCGCGCGCCGCCGGTCCGCCCGCACCGCAACGCTCGAGGCCGCCGTCGCCGCGCGCACCGCCGACCTCAGCCGCGAGATCGACGAACGCACCGCCGCCGAGGCCCGCGCCGCCGAGCTGCGCGAGGGGCTGCGGCAGGCCAACCGCCTCGCCACGCTGGGCCAGATCACCGCCGGCCTCGCGCACGAGACGGCGCAGCCGGTCGCCGCGATCCGTACCTATGCGGCCAACGCCGCCCAGTTCCTCGATCGCGGCGCACACGATGCGGTGCACGACAATCTGCGCGCGATCGGCCGGCTGACCGAGCGGATCGGCGCGATCACGGCCGAGCTGCGCGGCTTCGCCCGCAAGCGTTCCGGCGAGATCGAGCCGGTGCCGCTGGGGGACGTGATCGACGGCGCACGGCTGATCCTGAAGGAGCGGCTGGCGCGAGTGACGTTCGTCGCACCGCCAATCGACCCTGCCCTGCGGGTCGTCGCCGGGCGGGTGCGGCTGGAACAGGTGCTGGTGAACCTGTTGCAGAACGCGATCGAGGCGCTGGACGGCCACCCCGATCCGCGCATCGCCCTCGTCGTGGCGCACGACGACGACGAGGTTCGCGTCACTGTCGAGGACAACGGCCCCGGCATCGCTGCCGACATCGCCGATCGCCTGTTCACCCCGTTCGCCACCAGCCGGCCCAACGGCCTCGGCCTCGGCCTCGTCATCGCGCAGGACATCATGGCCGATCTGGGCGGGTCGCTGCGGCTGCTGCCCGGCGAGGGTGGCGCCCGTTTCCGCATCGTGCTGCGGCGCGCGGCATGAGCGTGCAGCGCGTGGCCCTGGTGGAGGACGACGCCGACATGCGCGCCGCCACCGCGCAGCTACTGGCGCTGGCGGGTTTCACCGTCGATGCCTTTACCGCCGCCCAGCCTGCGCTGGATGCGATCGACGCGGCTTATGCCGGTGTCGTCGTCACCGACGTGCGGATGCCGCACATGTCCGGCATCGAGCTGTTCCATACGCTCCACGCGCGTGACGCCACGCTGCCGGTCATCCTCGTGACCGGGCACGGCGACGTGGCGATGGCGGTGGACGCGCTGAAGGCCGGCGCGTGGGACTTCCTGACCAAACCGTTCGATCCGGCGGCGCTGGTGGCGGCGGTGACGCGCGCCGCCACCGCCCGCGCGCTGGCGCTGGACAATCGCCGGCTGCGCGCGCTGGCCGAAACCGACGACGATGCCGGGCTGATCGGCGCCGACCCCGCCATCCGCCGCCTGCGCGAGATGATCCCGGTTCTGGCCAGCGCCGACCTCGACCTGTTCATCGAGGGCGAGAGCGGCACCGGCAAGGAACTGCTCGCCCGGCTGATCCACCGCGCCGGCAAGCGCGCGCGCCACCGCTTCCTCGCCCTCGCCTGCGCCGCGCTGCCCGATACGCTGATCGACAGCGAACTGTTCGCCGCGACCGGCGAGGCGAGCGTGGCGGCGGCGAACCGGGGCACGCTGTTCCTAGACGACGTGGATCAGGCCTCGCGTGCGTTGCAGGCGCGGCTGGTGCCGCTGATCGAGGAACGCGCGATCCGCCCGTCCGGCGGCCGCCCCGCGATCCCGCTCGATCTGCGCGTGATCGCCACCGGCGGCGAACCGGCCGCGCGCGGGGCGGAGGCGATGCTGCCCGCGCTGTTCTACCGGCTGGCGGCCGTGCGCCTGTGGATGCCCCCCTTGCGAGAGCGGCGGGAGGATGTGGCCGCGCTGTTCGCCCATCTTGCCGGGCTGTCGGCGGCGCGGCTACGGCGGGCGGTGCCGGCGATGTCGGCAGGGGTACGCGATCATCTGGCCGCGCACGACTGGCCCGGCAACGTGCGCGAACTGGCCAATTATGCCGGCCGCTTCGTGCTGGGGCTGGAAGACGCCGCGCCCGCCGACGCCGCAGCCGATCCGCAGGCCGCCGACACCTCCCTGCCCGACCGGGTGGCCGCGTTCGAGCGGGATGCGATCGTGCAGGCCGTGCTCGCCTCGCCCGGCGACATCGGCGGCGCGATCACCCGGCTGGGGCTGCCGCGCAAGACCTTCTATTACAAGGTGCAGCGCCACGGCATCGATCTGACCGCCCTGCGCCAACGCCGCGAACCGCGATGACCGGCACGTGCCTGTGTGGACGGCCGGCAGGAGACGAGTTGACGGCGCAGGCCCAGCGGTGGCAGGGAGCGGCAGGATCGGGCGGGCGTAGCATAGTGGTAATGCTCTAGCCTTCCAAGCTAGCTAGGCGGGTTCGATTCCCGTCGCCCGCTCCACGCCTCCCATGCGTTTGCCCGTACCGGTGACGTCGTGCCGATCCCCGCGCACACCGGCCTTCCGAGTTAGCCAGATTACGTGTCGTGCGCGTCCGCCGCGATCGCCGCCGCCAGCCAGTCAGGCCGCAGCGCGCCTTCCAGCGCGTCCATCCGCCGATGCTCCACCGCCAGCCCGAGATCGGGATAGACGATGCGGGTGCGGTCGTTCGGCTCGGCGGCCGGCATCACCACGAGCCGCCGGTTCACCTTTGAGCGATGGTGCATCCGGGCCGTATTCTCCTGCCCAACGTAGCAACCCTTTATGAAGCTGACGCCGTTCAGCTCGCGCGCGTTCGCCTCCAGCCACAGCGTCTTGTCTGTCCCGAGTTCGTCCACCCCCTCGGCCACACCCAGCCGCAGGCGGTGTTCGCGCCACCCGTCCGCCGCGCCGTCCGCCGGCGCGATCCAGCGGCGACCGAGCGAGGCGAGCCGCGGATCGGGCACCCCTGCCTCCCCCGCCGCCGCCCAGTGCACCGCCAGCGACGGATCGCGTGCGATCGTGATCGCCCGCCGCAGCCGGTAGAGCGACAGCCGCCGGACCAGTGCATCGGCCTGCGCGGCCTCGCAATCGATCAGGAGATCTTCGCCATCGGCCCAGATCAGGAAGTCGAACAGCGCCTTGCCCTGCGGCGTCAGCAGCCCGGCCCATACCGGCAGCGGTCCGGCGACATCGCCGGTGACGAGGCCTTGGAGAAATCCGCGCACGTCCTCGCCGGAAAGGCGGACGACGGCGCGATCGATCAGGGTGGTTCCGCTCATGCCGGTGAGTTAGGAGGCGACAGCCCGAAAGGAAAGCACGCATGGCCAGCTACGACCTGATCCTGAAGAACGGCACCGTCTGGACGCCCAGCGGTCCGGCGGAGACATCGGTCGGCGTGACGGACGGCCGCATCGTCGCGATCGGCGTGACCGGCGACGCGGGCGAGACGATCGACTGCACGGGCCTTACCGTGCTGCCCGGCGTGATCGACAGCCAGGTCCACTTCCGCGAGCCGGGGCTGGAAGCCAAGGAGGATCTGGAAAGCGGCAGCCGCGCAGCCGTGCTGGGCGGCGTGACCGCCGTGTTCGAGATGCCGAACACCAAGCCGAACACCGATTCGGCAGAAGCGGTGGCGGACAAGCTGGCCCGCGCGAAGGATCGCATGTGGTGCGACCACGCCTTCTACGTCGGCGCGACGAACGCCAACGCCGCCGACCTGGCAGAACTGGAGCGGATGCCCGGCACGGCCGGCGTCAAGATCTTCATGGGCGCCTCCACCGGCGACCTGCTTGTCTCCGAGGATTCCGCGTTGGCCGAGGTGCTGGCCGCCGGCACCCGCCGCGTGGCGATCCACGCCGAGGACGAGGCGCGGATGAACGAGCGCGCCGGCCTGCGCGTGGCCGGCGATCCGTCGTCCCACCCCGTCTGGCGGGATGACGAGAGTGCGATGCTCGCCACCCGCCGCATCATCGCGCTGGCGCGCGCGGCGGGGCGGCGTATCCACATCCTCCACATCACCACCCCGGCCGAACTCGAATATATCGCCGGGCACAAGGACATCGCCACCTGCGAGGTGACGCCGCAGCACCTGACGCTGGCAGGCGAGGATGCGTATCCCCAGCTCGGCACCCACGCGCAGATGAACCCGCCGATCCGCTCCGCGGCGCATCGCGACGGGCTGTGGCACTGGCTGCGTCAGAGCGTGCCGGACGTGCTCGGCTCGGATCACGCGCCGCACCGGCTGGAGGAGAAGGCGCAGGAATATCCCGCGTCCCCGTCCGGCATGCCGGGCGTGCAGACGCTGCTGCCGCTGATGCTCGATCATGTCGCGAACGGCCGTCTCACGATGCAGCGGCTGGTCGACCTGACCTCGGCCGGGCCGCAGCGGGTGTTCGGCCTCGTCACCAAGGGGCGCATCGCGGCGGGCTATGACGCCGATTTCTCGATCGTCGATACCGCCGCGCGCTGGACGGTGGAGGAGAGCTGGCTCGCCTCCAAGTGCGGCTGGTCGCCCTTCACCGGCATGACGCTGACCGGCCGCCCGGTCGGCACGATCATTCGCGGGCAGCGGGTGATGTGGGAGGGGCAACTGGCGAACCATGCCATCGGCCGCCCGGTCCGGTTCGAGAGCACGTACCGGCCCTGATCGGGTGCGGTCTTGTCCCGGAGCAGGCCGGGCAGGACCACCCACCTGAAGTCTTCATCCCAGCGGACGCCGGGATCTCCGCGAGGCGGAGACGCCGCCCATCCAGCCATCGCGGATCCGCGTGCCCGCGATTTAACGGCAGCGAGCGATCACGCCGTCAGAACGGCATCCACTTCGACTCCTCGGTGAACTTAAGGTAGCCCACGTTCGCGCCCAGCCGCCAGCCGACACCGAGGCGGATCGGAATCAGCACCACGTCCTTGCGGCGCAGGTAGCTCGCGGTGAAGCCGCCGATCAGATAGGCGGCACCCTCGGCGGCCGGATAGCGGTGGAACAGCTCCTGGCTGTCGTACAGGTTGTACACGAGGATGAAGCTCTTGGCGCCGTTGCCGCCGAAGTCGAAGCCCAGCGACGGCCCGGTCCAGTACACCGGCCGATCGCCCTCGACCTTGTGGTGCATCACGCCCGATCCGTAGCGCAGGCCTACGGCGAAGGCCGCGCCCGCCTCGCGGCCGGCGATATAGGCGCTCGGCTCGCCCTGCTCGCGCAGGATCTTCTCGACGATCTTGGCAAGCCCCTCCGCGCCCCGGCCGAACACGCCCTCGGCGGCGTCCATCACGTCGCTCTGCTGATAGGTCGCGCCGGTTGCGGCGACGGTGGGGCCGGGCGCCGTGACCGGGTGACTGTCGTCGCTGTCGGCGGAGGCGCCGCCCGCCAGCGTCCCGTTGGCATCGCGCGGGGCAGTGGCCGGGGCCTGGCCGGTATCGCCCACCGCCGGCGCGGCATCGTAGGAGCCGCCATCGGCGGGCGCGGGATCGCGGTTCATCGCCGCAGACGGATCGACCGTGCGCACCTGCGCGCCGGCCGGCACCGCCACCAGCGCGATGCCCACCGGACCGATCACGCGCATCCACAGATTTTTCGACATCGACCGGTCAGCCCCCACCATGAACCCCAGCATAGGCCGGCTCACGCTGTCGCTGCAATGAACGCGCGACGGGCCGCGCGGCGCGCACGCCGGAAAATCGGACGACCGCGCGGGAAATTGGCGACGAACCCCCGTTGATCCGCCCCGCCCTCCCCGCTATAGACGCCGAATGCCGCCGGGTCCGGAGACGTGGGTGAGTGGCTGAAACCAACGCTTTGCTAAAGCGTCGTACCGGTTAAACGGTACCGAGAGTTCGAATCTCTCCGTCTCCGCCATCATGCTCTACTGACCTCATGCCGTCTGGGACGAGGTAGTCGCATCGGGTCGGCACCAAAACCTCGCCATCATGCCCGCCCGCCGACCATGGCGGCGAACGGACACGACAGCGCCGGGCTTATTTCAGCAGCACCAGTTCCTCCGCCATCGACGGATGGAGCGCCACGGTATCGTCCCACGCCTGCTTGGTGAGGCCGGCCTTCACCGCCACCGCCGCGGCCTGCAGGATTTCCGGCGCGTCCGGGCCGATCATGTGCAGGCCGACGACCCGGTCGGTATCCTCCTCGACGATCATCTTGTAGAGAGCGCGTTCATTGCGGCCGGCCAGCACGTTCTTCATCGCGCGGAAGTCGGAGGTGTAGACCTTCACCGTCCCCAGCTTCGTGCGCGCCTGCGCTTCCGTCAGCCCGACGCCCGCCATCGGCGGGTGGCTGAACACCGCACTCGGGATCATCTCATAGTCTATCCGGTGCGGCCGGTTGCCGAACACGGTGTCGGCGAACGCCTGCCCCTCGCGGATCGCCACCGGGGTCAGTTGCACGCGATTGGTCACGTCGCCGACGGCGTAGATGCTGGGCACGCTGGAGCGATTGTCCGCATCGACGACCACCGCGCCGGCCTTGTCCAGTTCCACGCCCGCCTCGGCCAGCCCCAGCCCGTCGGTCTTCGGATTGCGGCCGGTGGCGAACATCAGGACGTCGCATTCCAGAGGCGCCGCGTCCCCGCCGGTGTGGACGGTGAGCGAACCGTCGGCGTTCTTCTCCACCGACTTGAACGGCGCGTTGAAACGGAACTCGATCCCCTTGGTCATCGAGATCTGGAGCAACCGGTCGCGGATCGATTCGTCGTAGCCGCGCAGGATCTTGTCGCTGCGGTTGACGATCGTCACATGCGCGCCGAACCCGTGGAAGATGCCGGCGAACTCGTTGGCGATATAGCCGCCACCTGCGATCACGACGCGCTTCGGCATCGTCTCGAGATGGAACGCCTCGTTGCTGGTGATGCCATGCTCGGCGCCGGGGCAGTCCGGCCGCGCCGGCCACGCGCCGGTCGCGATCAGGATGGTGCCGGCGGTGATCTCGCGGCCCGATGCCAGCTTCACGCTGTTCGGCCCGGTGACGCTGGCGCTTTCCTTGATGATCTCGACCTTATGGTTCTCCAGCGTGTTGCTGTAGATCCCTTCCAGCCGCGTCACCTCGGCCAGCACGCTGTCGCGCAGACGCGGCCAGTCGAAACTGCAGGCGGGCACGTCCCAGCCGAACTGCTTGGCGTCCTGCAGGTCCTCGGCGAAGTGCGAGCCGTAGACGAGCAGCTTTTTCGGCACGCAGCCGCGGATCACGCAGGTGCCGCCCACGCGATGCTCCTCCGCCACCGCCACCCGCGCACCATAGGCCGCCGACACCCGCGCCGCCCGCACGCCGCCGGAACCGGCGCCGATCACGAAGAGGTCGTAGTCATAGTCGGCCATGCGTCGCTCCTGAATGTCTCGAATGCTCAGGTAGGAAGCCGCCGTGCGGAGGGCAAACGGCTATTGCCGATCAGACTGATCGAAGGGGGTGCCTCCCTCCCCCTACTGCCCCGTCATCCCATCGTCCGCTGGGATGACGGGGCAGTTTATGGAACGCGACAGTTTGCGCAGCCTTACCCGAACGCCCGGGCGATCAGCGCGCGCGTCGAGGCGTCGAAGCGGTCCGTCCCCTCGCTCTCGATCGATCGGGCGATCTCCTTGCCCAGCTCCACGCCGAACTGGTCGAACGGGTTGATGCCGAGCAGCGTGGCGGCGGCGAACACCCGGTTCTCGTAGAAGGCGATCAGCGCCCCCAGCCGCGCCGGATCGACCCGGTCGAGCAGGATCGTGGTGGAGGGGCGATCCCCGGCATAGGCGCGCGCCGGGTCGTCATGCGCCTTGCCCGCCATCAGCGCCGCCCCCTGGGCGAAGGCATTGACGAGCAGCTGGCGGTGATGCCCGTCGTCCAGCGCGTGGCCCGGATCGACGCTGGCGATGAACTCCACCGGCACCAGCCGCGTGCCCTGGTGGAGCAGCTGGAACACCGCGTGCTGCGCGTCGGTGCCCACCCCGCCCCACGAGATCGGGGCGGTGTCGCGGCCCACGGGCTTGCCCTCGGCGGTCACGCTCTTGCCGTTCGACTCCATCTCCAGTTGCTGGAGGTAGCTGGGCAGCAGCCGCAACCGCTCGTCGTAGGCGAACACCGCGCGCGTTTCCGCCCCGCGCACGCTGGCGTAGTAAAGATCGACGAAAGCGGCGACGAGCGGCGCATTGGCAAGCGGCGCAGCAAGGCGGAAGTGGCGGTCCATCGAGGCGGCCCCCTCCAGCATCGTCTCGAACGCATCCCAGCCCAGCGCCAGCGCGATGGGAAAACCGATCGACGACCACAGCGAGTAACGCCCGCCGACATTCCCGGAAAAGGGCAGCACGCGGGTTTCGTCCACACCCCATTCGATCGCCTTTTCGGGGGCGGCGGTCAGCGCGATCACGCGGCCATAAGGGTCCTCGACGCCAGCCTCTTCCAGCCACGCCAGCGCGCTTTCGGCGTTGAGCAGGGTTTCCGTCGTCGTGAATGTCTTGGAGGCGACGACGAGCAGCGTGGCGGCGGGGTCGAACCGGCCGAACACCTCGTCCAGCGCGGCGCCGTCCACGTTGGAGACGACGGCGACGTCGTAGCGATCCGCCTCCCGGCCCAGTGCGTCGATCACCAGTTTCGGGCCGAGCGCGGAGCCGCCGATGCCCATGTGCAGCACGTGACGGATCGGCCCCAGCGCCTCCGCCTCGATCGCGTCGATCAGTGCGCGCATCCGGGCGTGGAGGCCGCGCGCGCGGGCGACGCTTTCGGGCGCACCTTCGCCGCGCTCGGCGCCATGCTCGGCGGCGCGGCCCTCGGTGACGTTCACCTTTTCGCCGGCGAACAGCGCATCGCGTTTCGCCGTGAACCCCGCCGCCCCGGCCAGCGCGACGAACGCATCGAGCAGCCCGGCATCGAGATGCGTCTTGGCGAAATCGAAGCGGATGCCGGCTTCCTCGATGGTCAGCCGCGAAAGCCGGTCCGGCTCGGCGTCGAACAGGGCCAGCAGCGGGCGGCGCGGCACCGCCTCGATCGCGTTCCAGGCAGCGTCGCGTGCGGCGGCTTCGTCCATATCGATCCCGGCTCCGGTCGGTGAAGGCGCCTGCTTATCGCGCCACCGGAGAGCCTGCTAGCGCGGTTTCGTTACGAAGCCATGGACGCGGCGGGACGAGACCGCGCGTCGCCGAAATGCCGCCGGGATACGTTGCAGACCGGCTGAACGAAACGGTTTCCGGACCCGCTACCCCCCGCTCTCGATCTTACTCGAGCGCGAGGTCACCGTCCGATCGACTACGCGCCCCACGCCGGCCCTTCCGGATCGACCGCGTCCCAGTCGTCGCGGTCGATCTCGCGCTCCCGCACCGGCGGCAGCGTCGGGGCACCCTCCCCGATCCGCACCCGGATCGCCGCCCCGCCGCGCGTCTCCGCCTGGAAGATCGCGGTGACCGGCCCGGCCCGCATCTTCGCTCCAATCCACGGCGCCCGATCGGCGGGGACATACCCCATCTGCTCGCCGCGCCGGTTGACCACCGCGATCGCGTGCGCGTCGAGCGGATGCTTCGGCTCGGGCCGCAGTTCGATCGGATCGCCCGGCCTGCACGTCCTGACCGCGAACAGCCGGTTGCTGCCATCGGTGTTCGGATACGCCACGCCGACGACATGGATCGAGAGTTCCCGGTCGTCCATCACTCGCCAGTCCTTCCTGCCACGCCGGCATCATCCGACGTGGCCCGCATATACGTGGCGGGCATCGGATGCCCCCGCAGAAAGGCGAAGAACGCCGTATCGCCGGCCGGGCCCCCGTCGACCAGCCAGCGGAGTGCAGACGATGGACACCCGCAACGTAGGGTGGGAGCCATGGCCGCAGGATCCCCGCCGCGACCTACGCGGGCTGACGATCACATCCGGCCCGGGCTCGCCGCCCCGCTACGTTGCTGCGCTTCATCGCATTGAAGTGGCCAAGGTGACGCAACCGACGCCGGAAAACTGCCTCTCTCGTGAAGCCCAGATACCGGCCTTTCCTTTGCGATAAGGAAGGCGACAATTCACCGAATTACAGCACCACGCCTCCAATATAAGCGATTAATACAAGCCTGAAGATGGGCGCATGTGATTGAACCAGCGATCAAATCAGGAAATAAAACCGCAGCCTGCTGCGATCCCGATAGAGCGGATGCGATAAGCCAGACGACACTATCGAAGACCTCTTATAATGGAGTAATTCTTCCCTTATCGGAACATCATATCACTCGACTGTTAGTTCACTGATGTAATAATTGACACGAACCGATCGGCCTGTATCCCACTTGATTACGCCTTCGGGGGAGGGCGTATTTGGGGAAATACGCTGATGATCAATGCTGCCGCAGCACGAGTTGAGCGTGAGAGAGCCTTTCACAACGATCGTTTCACTGAAGAAACGCGTGAGGCACAGGGCAAGTTCTATGCCGCGATCAAGCATGGCTCGACCGTCTATGAAGATCGCGTCAAGCGGCACGCCATCGGCAAGGACATTCTGGAATATGGATCCGGCGCGCTGAATCAGGCCGCGCTGCTTGCACCGGTCGCCGGCTCGGTGATGGGCATAGACATTTCCGACGTGGCCATCGCGGCCGCGCGAGCCGCCATTCCGGCAGGGCATGCCAATCTGCGCTACGAGGTGATGGACGCCGAGAACCTGACCCTGCCCGATCGCAGCCTCGACCTGATTTTCGGCCGCGGCATCATCCACCACCTGGATCTTTGCCGCTCGTTCGAAACGGTCGCGCGCGTGCTGCGGCCCGATGGGAAGGCGATTTTCTGGGAGCCGCTCGGCCACAACCTTCTGCTCAACCTGTATCGCCGCGCCACGCCTAATGCACGAACACTCGATGAGCATCCGTTGCTGAAGCCCGACATCGAACTCGCCAGATCATATTTCGAAGACGTTCGCGTCACCTTCTACGGGCTGACCACCTTGGCCTCCGTGCCGATCCGCGACACCGCCATCGGCGATGTCCTGCTCAACGCCTGTGCGTTGGTGGATCGTGCGCTCTTCGTCCTGCCTGGCGTCCGGTGGCAGGCCTGGTACTGCCTGCTCGAACTGGGCCGCCCCAAGGCGTTGAACTGATCCGTATCTCGGCACGTGACATGCTGCCGATCGCCGACGGCCGGGCGGGGTGTCGGAATGGCCGGCGGAAGCGGCGCGGCTTACGTACGCCAGCGGCGTTCGCGCCGGGGAGGCCCGCATCAGGCTGCGCCGATGTAGCTCGGACAATACCCGGACATTACCGGGTTTCGGGTCTGTGGAGTGGTGCACCGGAAGGGATTCGAACCCCTGACCCCTGCCTTCGGAGGGCAGTGCTCTATCCAGCTGAGCTACCGGTGCGTGGCGGTCCACCTAGCAAAGCGACCGGCGCGCCGCCAGCCCTAATCCACGACGAAGAGCGTGTTACGCGCTGATGACGGTTTCATGCTGCGATGCGGGGCCGTCGCATCATCTCGTGCCGTAATGATCGCCATTAAGGGCTTTTATGCGCGTGGCCGCACGATAGGCTCGCCGTCGCAAGAGGTCGCCGCCCCGGCCCGGCCGCTCTGAGGAAAACGCCCATGCGCCCCGTCGAACGCCTCGTCTCCGCCCTCATGCTCGCGGGCCTCGTCACGGCTGCGGTGCCGGCCGATGCCCACGGCATCTGGTTCGCCTCGCGCGCCAAGCAGCCGGCGCTGATCTACGGCATCGGCGCCGACGATCTGGACGCCGTGAAGCGCCAGCCACTCGTGGAGAAGATCTCCGCTTTCGATGCCAGCTTCCAGCCGATCCCGGCGGTGCTGCGCGTGTCCGGCCCGGTTCTGTATGTCGATGCCGAAAGCCAGCCCACCTTGCTCGCCGCCGTGCTGAACAACGGCACATGGTCCAAGATGAAGGACGGCGAGTTCGTCAAGAAAGGCCGCGACGAGGCGCCGGATGCGGTGCTTTCGGAAAAGACGATGAAATATGCGGTCGGCGTACAGGGGCCGCTTACCGCCGCCATCCCGCCGCTGCCGGGCCAGTCACTGCAGATCGTGCCGGTCGGCGCGATTCCCGAGAAGCTGGGCGCGCCGCTTACCTACAAGGTGCTGTTCATGGGCAAGCCGGTGGCGGGCGCGCGCCTCATCAACGACATGATCAACGATCCCGATGCGAAGGAGGTCGCGACGAAGGCCGACGGCACCGTCACGCTGCCGGTGCGCAACCAGGGGCTGAACGTGATCCGCGCGGTGTATGATGGCCCGGCGGACGACAGGAAGAAGGTCGACCGGATCGAATATACCGCGACGCTTTCGTACACCCTCGCCCACGCCCCCGAATGACCCGCCTGCAAGGAGCCACGCGCATGACCTTCAAGTTCCTCCCCCTCGCCTTCCTCGCCGCCGCCACGCTGGTGCAGGCGCCCGCGCTCGCCCACGGCAACATGAAGCCGCAGCATGGCGGCATGGTCCAGATGAGCGGGGAAACCCTGTTCGAGCTGGTGGTGAAGCCCGCCGGCGTCCAGCTGTTCGTGAGCGACGACGACGAGCCGGTGAACGCCGCCGGCATGACCGCGAAGCTCGGCATCACCGCCGCCGGCAAGACGAGCGAAGTGATGCTGAAGCCGGCCGCCGGCAACCAGTTCACCGGCGCGGGGGTAAAGATCCCGGCCGGCGCCAAGGTGGCCGTGATGGTGGTGAACACCGCCACCAAGGCCCGCATGGGCACCACCTTCACAAGGTGAGGTGACCATGGCCCGGCGGTTTCCCCCCGTCCGCCGGGCCTTTCGCCGTCCCGCCGCCACCGCCGCCATCGCGCCTGCGCGGTGACGATCGGGGGATGGTGTGGGTCGAAAACCGAGCGAAGGAACCGCGCATGGCCGACCACCCGCTTGCCCGCCGCGCCCGCCGCCTCGCCGTCTGCGCGGTGCCGCTGATCGTCGCGATGCTGGCCGACAGCGCGCTGGCGCACGGCGTCGCCGAGGGCGACAAGGCGTTCATCCAGAACAATCCGGGGGTGAACATCATCCCGTACATCTACCTCGGCGCCAAGCGCATGGTGACGGGGTACGATCATCTGCTGTTCCTGTTCGGCGTGATCTTCTTCCTCTATCGCCTCAAGGACGTCGGCAAATACGTCACCCTGTTCGCCATCGGCCATTCCACCACGCTGCTGATCGGGGTGCTGGGCAACGTCCACGCCAACCCGTTCGTCGTCGATGCGATCATCGGCCTGTCGGTGGTGTACAAGGCGCTCGACAATCTCGGCGCGTTCAAGACGGTGCTGGGGTTCGAGCCGAACCAGAAGGCGGCGGTGCTGATCTTCGGTTTCTTCCACGGCTTCGGCCTCGCCACCAAGTTGCAGGATCTGGTCGCCTCGCGCGACGGGCTGTTCACCAACCTCGTCAGCTTCAACGTGGGGGTGGAGATGGGCCAGTTCATGGCGCTCTCGGTGATCCTCATCCTGATGACGCTGTGGCGGCGCACGCCCAACTTCACCCGCAGCATCGTCGTCGCCAACACGCTGCTGATGACGGCGGGCGTCGTGCTCGTCGGCTACCAGTTGACCGGCTATTTCACGGAGACCGTCGCATGAGCGCCACCACGACCGATACCGCCCGTGCGGTGCCCTATCAGGCCTCCCGCCGCACGCTCGGCCGCGCCTCGCTGGCGGCGCTGGGGGCGGGTGCGGCGATCGTGCTGCTGTTCGTGATGCCCGCGGAATATGGCATCGATCCGACCGGCGTCGGCGGTGCGCTGGGCCTCACCCGGATGAGCGGCGAGCAGGCGGAGGCGGCCGAGGATTCCACCCCCGCCACGCCGGCGGACGCCGCGCCCGTCGCGCTCCGGCCACAGACGAAGGCGACGATCGACAAGCTCACGCCGATGCGATCGGACGAGCGCAAGCTGACGATCGCCCCGCACGAGGGGATCGAGCTGAAGGCGCGGATGAAGGCGGGGGACGCGCTCGTCTTTCGCTGGACCGCCACCGGACCGCTCAAGATGGACATGCACGGCGAGCCCGGCCCGCCCAGCACCGACTTCTCGACCTACTGGAAGGAGAAGGGGCTGACGACGGCGCAGGGCGATTTCACCGCGCCGTTCGCCGGCATCCACGGCTGGTACTGGCGCAATCAGGGCGAAACGCCGGTGACGCTGACGCTGAACACCACCGGCTTCTATGCCGAGCTGTTCCGCCCGGCCGAATAGGCGGCTATGGCCGGCCGCACGCGAACGGAGCCGGTGCGATGCTGTATTTCATCCTGAAGGCCGGCATTTCCGGCGTGCTGATCGCGCTCATCTCCGAAGTGGCCAAACGCAGCCCGGCGGCCGGCGCGCTGATCGCGTCGCTGCCGCTCGTCTCGATCCTCGGCATGATGTGGCTGTGGCGCGACACGCACGATCCGGCACGGATGGCGGCGCATGCGGGCGCCACCTTCTGGCTGGTGATCCCGTCGCTGCCGATGTTTCTGCTGATCCCGGCGCTGCTGCGGCGGGGCGTGCCGTTCTGGCAGACGCTGGCGGCGGGCTGCGTGGTCACGGCGCTGCTGTATCTGGCGATGCTGGGGGTAGGCGCGCGGTTCGGGCTGCGGCTGTAGGTCAGCTCGAGCCGACCGAGCCCGCCACCCGTTACTCCCTGCCGTCATCCCAGCGAACACCGGGATGACGGCACATCACAGGTAACAACCTCAACCCAGGATCGTCTGCCCGGTCTTCGCCCAGTCGGCCATGAAGCCGGCGATGCCCGCGTCGGTCAGCGGGTGCTTGAACAGCTGCTTGATGACGGACGGCGGCGCGGTCATCACGTCGGCGCCGATGCGCGCGCTTTCCAGCACGTGGATCGGGTGGCGCACGCTGGCGACGAGGATCTCGGTATCGAATCCATAATTGTCGTAGATCAGACGGATGTCGGCAATCAGCGCCATGCCGTCGAACCCGTTGTCGTCATGCCGGCCGACGAACGGCGAGATGAAGGTCGCGCCCGCCTTGGCCGCCAGCAGCGCCTGATTCGCCGAGAAGCACAGCGTCACGTTCACCATCACGCCGTCGTCGCTCAGCTTCTTGCAGGTCTTCAGGCCGTCGATCGTTAGCGGCACCTTGATGCACACGTTGCCGGCGATCTTGCGCAGCACGTCGGCCTCGCGCATCATCGTCTCGTGATCGAGCGCCACCACCTCGGCCGAAACCGGGCCGGGCACGATGCCGCAGATCTCCTCCACGACTTCCACGAACTTGCGGCCCGACTTGTGGATCAGCGACGGGTTGGTCGTCACGCCGTCCAGCAGGCCGGTCTCGGCCAGCTCGGCGATTTCCTTGGTGTCGGCGGTATCGACGAAGAACTTCATGGGATGGATCGCTTTCGCAAGGAATCAGGATTGGCGCGGCGTATAGCGATGATCCCGCCGCAGCCCAAATCGCCGGGATTCCCTTTCGCCGCGGGCATCCCTACCTAGCAGGTCGTGAACCGCGCCCGTGTCCTCCTGCTCAACGCCGCGCTCGGCCCGCTCGATTATCGGGTGGACCGGGAGCATGACGTGCAGCCCGGCAGCATCGTGCTCGCCCCGCTCGGCCCGCGCCAGCTTGCCGGTGTGGTGTGGGAGGCGGACCGGATGCCCTCCGATTCGGAGGTGGGCGACAATCGCCTGCGTCCGCTCGCCGCCGTCTACGATCTGCCGCCGCTGGGCGCCCCCCTGCGGCGGCTGATCGAGTGGACCGCCGATTATTACCTCGCCTCCCCCGCCTCGGTGCTGCGGATGACGCTGGCCTCGGCAAGCGCACTGGATGGCGGGCGCACGACGATCGAATATCGCGCCACCGGCCATGTGCCCGAGCGGCTCACCCCGCAGCGCGCCCAGGCGCTCGACCGGATCGGCGAGCGGCAGGGGCTGGTGCGCGAACTGGCGACCGTCGCCGACGTCTCTGACGCGGTGATCCGCGGGCTGGTGAAGGCCGGCGCGATCGAGGCGGTGGAGGTGTCGGTGGACGATCCGTTCGTGCCGCCCGACCCGGATCATGCCGCGCCCGAACTGTCCGAGAGCCAGCGCGGCGTGGCCGATACGCTGGTGGCGGCGGTGCGCGCGCGAAAGGCAGCCCCGTTTCTGCTCGACGGGGTGACCGGATCGGGCAAGACCGAGGTGTATTTCGAGGCGGTGGCCGAGGCGATCCGCACCGGCCGGCAGACGCTGGTGCTGCTGCCCGAGATCGCGCTGACAGAACCGTTCCTCAAGCGCTTCGCCGCCCGCTTCGGCCATCCGCCGGTGGCGTGGCACTCCGACCTGCGCCAGTCGCAGCGGCGGCGGGCGTGGCGAGCGATCGCCAGCGGCGAGGCGAAGGTGGTGGGCGGCGCGCGCTCGGCGCTGTTCCTGCCCTATGCCGATCTGGGCCTGATCGTGGTGGACGAGGCGCACGAAAGCAGCTTCAAACAGGAAGAAGGCGTGATGTACCACGCCCGCGACGTGGCGGTGATGCGCGGCCGGTTCGAGGACGTGCCCGTCATCCTCGCCTCGGCCACACCCGCGATCGAGACGCGCCAGCAGGTGGCGCTCGGCCATTATGCCGAGCTGAAACTGCCCAGTCGCTTCGCCCCCGCCCGCCTGCCCGAGATCGCCGCGCTCGACCTGTTGCAGGCCCCGCCGTTGCGCGGCCGATGGATCGCGCCGACGCTGGTGCGCGCGCTGGAGGAGACGCTGGGGCGCGAGGAACAGTCGTTGCTGTTCCTCAACCGGCGCGGCTATGCGCCGCTTACGCTGTGCCGCACGTGCGGGCACCGCTTCCAGTGCCCCAACTGCACCGCCTGGATGGTCGAGCATCGCCTGACCGCGCGGCTTGCCTGCCACCATTGCGGCCATGTGATGCCGCCGCCCGCCGCCTGCCCCGAATGTGGCGAGGCCGACAGCCTCGTCGCCTGCGGGCCGGGGGTGGAGCGGATCGCCGACGAGGTGACCGCGCTGTTCCCGCAGGCGCGCACCGCGATCGTCACCTCCGATACGCTCTGGTCGCCCGCCAGATCGGCCGAATTCGTCAACCGGATGGAGGCGGGCGAGATCGACATCGTGATCGGCACCCAACTGGTGACGAAGGGCTACCACTTCCCCAACCTCACGCTCGTGGGCGTCATCGATGCCGACCTCGGCCTGTCGGGTGGCGACCTGCGCGCGGCGGAACGCAGCTTCCAGCAGATCGCGCAGGTGGCCGGGCGTGCCGGGCGCGGCGCCAAGCCGGGCCGGGTGCTGGTGCAGACTCGCGAGCCGAAGGCGCCGGTGATCCGCGCGCTCGTCTCCGGCGATGCCGAAAGCTTCTACGCGGCGGAAACGGAAGCGCGCCGCCACGCCGGCGCCCCGCCGTTCGGGCGATTCGCCGGGATCATCGTCTCGTCCGAAACGCTGGACGATGCGGTCGCCACCGCCCGCGCGATCGGTCGCGCCGCGCCGGAGGTGGAGGGCATGGCGGTGTACGGCCCCGCCCCCGCCCCGCTCGCCATGCTGCGCGGGCGCCATCGCCAGCGCCTGCTGGTCCACGCCCGCCGCACGCTGGCGGTGCAGGAGGTGATTCGCGACTGGCTCGGTCCGAGGGAATGGCCGCGCGGGGTACGGGTGGCGGTAGACGTGGATCCCTACTCCTTCGTTTGAGGCGGGGCGTTCGGGCAAGCACGGAACCCGGCGGGACGTCATGCGTGAAGCGCAACCTTGCATCGCGGCAACACGCCTGCTAACCGGCCCGCGACATGCAGGAGGCGCCCTCGCGGTGCCTTTTCGGCATGGGACAAATCCATTTGGGGGATCAGGGGCGCGTGGAGATTTCCGGCGGCATTCAGGCAAGCCTCGCGGGGCGCTATGCGACGGCGCTGTTCGAGCTGGCACGCGACGAGAGTCAGCTGGACGCGGTGTCCGCCAGCCTCGCCTCGCTCAAGGCGGCGCTCTCCGGGTCGGAGGACTTCCGTCGCCTGACCGAGAGTCCGCTGGTGGATCGCGCGGGCGCTACCCGCGCCATCGCCGCCGTGGCTCCGACGCTGGGACTCGATCCGCTCACCACCAATTTCCTCGGCGTGCTCGCGCAGAACCGTCGCTTGGGCCAGATCGGCCCGGTGATCCGCGCCTTCACCGGCCTGCTGGCGCGCCATCGCGGCCAGGCCACGGCCGACGTCACCTCCGCCCACCCGCTTTCGGACGACCAGATCGAAGCGCTGAAGGCCAAGCTCAAGCAGCAGACCGGCCGTGATGTGTCGATCGATCTCAAGGTCGATCCGACGATCCTGGGGGGGCTGATCGTCAAGGTCGGCAGCCGCATGGTCGATGGCTCGATCCGCACCAAACTGAACACGCTCGCGCATGCGATGAAAGGCTGAAAATGGATATCCGCGCCGCAGAAATCTCGAAGGTCATCCGTGACCAGATCGCCAGCTTCGGCAACGAGGCGCAGGTGTCCGAGGTCGGCCAGGTGCTGTCGGTCGGCGACGGCATCGCCCGCATCCACGGCCTCGACAACGTCCAGGCCGGCGAGATGGTAGAATTCTCGAACGGCATCAAGGGCATGGCCCTCAACCTCGAGGCCGACAACGTCGGCGTCGTGATCTTCGGCTCGGACAGCCAGATCAAGGAAGGCGATGTCGTCAAGCGTACCGGCACCATCGTGGACGTGCCGGTCGGCAAGGGCCTGCTCGGCCGCGTGGTCGACGGTCTGGGCAATCCGATCGACGGCAAGGGCCCGATCGTCGCCGAGAAGCGCAGCCGCGTCGAGGTGAAGGCCCCCGGCATCATCCCGCGCAAGTCGGTGCACGAGCCGGTGCAGACCGGCCTCAAGGCGCTCGACGCGCTGGTGCCGGTCGGCCGTGGCCAGCGCGAGCTCATCATCGGCGATCGCCAGACCGGCAAGACCGCCGTCGCGATCGACACCTTCATCAACCAGAAGAAGAGCCACGAGCAGGGCGACGACAGCAAGAAGCTGTTCTGCGTCTATGTCGCCGTCGGCCAGAAGCGTTCGACCGTCGCGCAGATCGTCCGCGCGCTGGAAGAGAATGGCGCGATGGAATATTCCATCGTCGTCGCCGCTACCGCCTCCGAGCCGGCGCCGCTCCAGTTTCTCGCACCGTACACCGGCTGCGCGATGGGCGAGTATTTTCGCGACAACGGCATGCACGCCGTGATCGTGTATGACGATCTTTCCAAGCAGGCCGTCGCCTACCGCCAGATGTCGTTGCTGCTGCGCCGTCCGCCGGGCCGCGAGGCCTATCCGGGCGACGTGTTCTATCTCCACAGCCGCCTGCTGGAGCGCGCCGCCAAGCTGAACGACGACAACGGCAACGGCTCGCTCACCGCGCTGCCGATCATCGAGACGCAGGCCGGCGACGTGTCCGCCTACATCCCGACCAACGTGATCTCGATCACCGACGGCCAGATCTTCCTCGAAACCGACCTGTTCTATCAGGGCGTGCGTCCGGCCATCAACGTCGGCCTCTCGGTCAGCCGCGTCGGCTCCGCCGCACAGACCAAGGCGATGAAGAAGGTCGCCGGCAGCATCAAGCTGGAGCTGGCGCAGTATCGCGAGATGGCCGCCTTCGCCCAGTTCGGTTCGGATCTCGACGCCTCGACGCAGAAGCTGCTGAACCGCGGCGCCCGCCTCACCGAGCTGCTCAAGCAGGCGCAGTACGCGCCGATGCCGTTCGAGGAGCAGGTCGTCTCGATCTTCGCCGGCGTGAACGGCTATCTCGACAAGATCCCGTCGACCGACGTGACCCGCTACGAGCAGGCGCTGCTGGCCGACGTGCGTTCGCGCCATGCCGATATCCTGACCACGATCCGCGAGAGCAAGGATCTGTCGCCCGAGACGACGACGAAGCTGAAGGATGCGCTCGAAGCCTTCGGCAAGACGTTCGCCTGAGCGGACCCCGTCCCCGCCCCCGGTTCCGTGCCGGGGGCGGGCGGCTCGCCAGCCTCGCTGGCATGACGTTTGAAGGTTAGACTGGAACACGATGGCCAGCCTCAAAGCCCTAAAGGTCCGTATCACCTCGGTGAAATCGACCCAGAAGATCACCAAGGCGATGAAGATGGTCGCCGCCGCCAAGCTGCGCCGCGCGCAGATGGCGGCCGAGCAGGGCCGTCCCTATGCCGAACGGCTCAACGACGTGATGGCGCGTCTCGCCGCCAAGGTCGTCGTGGGGCCGGAAAGCCCGCGCCTGCTCGCCGGCAGCGGCAAGGACCAGCTGCACCTGATCGTCGTCGCCACCTCCGAGCGGGGTCTGGCCGGCGCGTTCAACACCAACATCGTCCGCGCCGCGCGCAAGAAGGCGGACACGCTGATCGCGCAGGGGAAAACCGTGCGCTTCTACCTGATCGGCAAGAAGGGCCGCGCCGTGATCCAGCGGCTGTTCCCCGGCACGATCGTCCATCAGGTCGATCAGACGCACATCAAGAACGTCGCCTTCACCGACGCGCTCGAAGTCGCCCGCGATCTGACGACGCGTTTCCAGAACGGCGAGTTCGACGTCGCCCACCTGTTCTACGCCCGCTTCCAGTCGGCGCTGGTGCAGGCGCCGACCGAGCAGCAGATCATCCCGGTTTCGACCCCCGCCGCTGCCCCGCAGGCGAGCAACGTGGCCGCCGCCGCCGTGGAATATGAGCCGGACGAGGAAGCGATCCTCGCCGAGCTGCTGCCGCGCAACGTGGCGATCCAGTTGTTCCGCGCGATGCTGGAGAATGCGGCCTCAGAACAGGGCAGCCGCATGACCGCGATGGACAACGCCACGCGCAACGCCGGCGACATGATCAACAAGCTGACGATCGTGTACAACCGTACCCGCCAGGCGGCGATCACGACCGAACTGATCGAGATCATCGCTGGCGCGGAAGCGCTGTAGCGACGAAGATCGGCGCGGAAGCGCTCCAACCAGACCCGGCGCGCGAGCGCCCCGAACGACCCGCAGGCAAGGACCCCACGATGGCAACCGCCCCGACCACCAATTACACCGGCCGTATCAGCCAGATCATCGGCGCCGTCGTCGACGTGTCGTTCGATGGCGAGCTGCCGGCGATCCTGAACGCGCTGGAGACGCAGAACAACGGCACGCGCCTCGTTCTCGAAGTCGCCCAGCATCTCGGCGAGAACACCGTCCGCACGATCGCGATGGACGCGACCGAGGGGCTGACCCGCGGGCAGGAAGTACGCGACACCGGCTCGCAGATCCGCGTGCCGGTCGGCCCCGCCACGCTCGGCCGCATCCTGAACGTCATCGGCGAGCCGATCGACGAGCGCGGGCCGGTGAGCCGCGAGTTCACCAACCCGATCCACGCCGATGCGCCGCTGTTCGTCGACCAGTCGACCGAGAGCAGCATCCTCGTGACCGGCATCAAGGTGATCGACCTGCTCGCGCCCTACGCCAAGGGCGGCAAGATCGGCCTGTTCGGCGGCGCCGGCGTGGGCAAGACCGTGCTCATCCAGGAGCTCATCAACAACATCGCCAAGGGCCACGGCGGCGTCTCGGTCTTCGCCGGCGTCGGCGAGCGCACCCGCGAGGGCAACGATCTCTACCACGAGTTCCTCGATGCCGGCGTCATCGCCAAGGATGCCGACGGCAACCCGACGCCGGAAGGCTCCAAGGTGGCGCTGGTGTTCGGCCAGATGAACGAGCCGCCGGGCGCCCGCGCCCGCGTCGCGCTCTCCGGCCTCGCCAACGCGGAATATTTCCGCGACGTCGAGGGGCAGGACGTGCTGTTCTTCGTCGACAACATCTTCCGCTTCACCCAGGCGGGTTCGGAAGTGTCGGCGCTGCTCGGCCGCATCCCGTCGGCGGTGGGCTACCAGCCGACGCTGTCGACCGACATGGGCGCGCTGCAGGAGCGCATCACCTCGACCAACAAGGGGTCGATCACCTCGGTGCAGGCGATCTACGTGCCCGCCGACGATCTCACCGATCCGGCGCCGGCCACCTCCTTCGCCCATCTGGACGCGACCACCACGCTGAACCGCGCCATCTCGGAGCTGGGCATCTACCCGGCGGTCGATCCGCTCGACTCCACCAGCCGCGTGCTGTCGCCGGCCGTCGTCGGTCAGGAGCATTACGATACGGCGCGCGCCGTTCAGGAAGTGCTGCAGAAGTACAAGTCGCTGCAGGACATCATCGCGATCCTCGGCATGGACGAGCTTTCCGAAGAGGATAAGCTGATCGTCAGCCGCGCGCGCAAGATCCAGAAGTTCCTCAGCCAGCCGTTCCACGTCGCCGAGGTCTTCACCGGCATCCCCGGCAAGTTCGTGCAGATCGAGGATACCGTGAAGTCGTTCAAGGCGGTGGTCGACGGCGAGTACGATCACCTCCCCGAGGCGGCCTTCTACATGGTCGGCGGCATCGAGGAAGCGGTCGCCAAGGCGCAGAAGCTGGCCGAGGCCGCGTAAACGACCGCCGAGGCGTCTTTGCCAAGCATGAGCGGGCGACCCTCCGATCGATAGTCGGACGGTCGCCCGCATTTTTCAGGAACGACAATGGCAAACCTCCACTTCGAACTCGTCACGCCCGAAAAGCTGCTCCGCTCGGAGGACGTCCACATGGTCGTCGTGCCCGGCACCGAGGGTGATTTCGGCGTTCTCGCCGGCCACGCACCGTTCATGTCGGTCGTCCGTTCGGGCGAACTGACGATCTATTCCGGGCCGAACACCGTCTCCGGCAAGATCCACGTCGAGGGCGGGTTTGCCGAGGTGAACGAGCGCGGGTTGACCGTGCTGGCCGAGGCAGCGACCGAGCAGGCCTGATGCTTCCGCGCCGCCGTGCGGTTCGGCGGCGGGCTGGTAAGACATCGTAAAAGCTTGCCCGCTATTCACCATCACAGACGAGGCCCATCGGGGCACGGGATGTGAGGGTATTGACCGCATGAGCGCTTTCGGCCGACGCAGCGGCGTCACGGGCAACGCACAGCGTCCCTCCTTCGGCGTCGCGCGCCCGCTCCACGGCCCCGGCCCGGCGGAGAGCGGCGGCAGCCAGTTTCCGCCGATCGAAAGCCTCCCCTTCCCCGGTGAATCCGCCGCTCCGGCCGTGGGGCAGGACGCCATGGCGCGGCTCGCCAGCCGGCAGGATGCTTCGGGCGAGGCCGGCTCCTCCAAGGCCGAGGGGTTCGATGCCTCGGTCCACAAGATCAAGGAACAGGTCCTCCCCCGCCTGCTCGAACGGATCGACCCCGAGGCCGCCGCCACGCTCTCCAAGGACGAGCTGGCCGAGGAATTCCGCCCTATCATCGGCGAGGTGCTGGCCGAGCTGAAGATCACACTCAACCGCCGCGAGCAGTTCGCGCTGGAAAAGGTGCTGGTCGACGAATTGCTCGGCCTCGGCCCGCTGGAAGAGCTTCTCAACGATCCGCTCATCACCGACATCATGGTGAACGGGCCGGACCAGACGTACATCGAAAAGCGCGGCAAGCTGGAGATCGCCCCGATCACCTTCCGCGACGAGGAGCATCTGTTCCAGATCGCGCAGCGGATCGTGTCGAAGGTCGGCCGCCGGGTGGATCAGACCACGCCGCTGGCCGACGCCCGCCTGATGGACGGTTCCCGCGTCAACGTGATCGTGCCGCCGCTCAGCCTCAAGGGCACGGCGATCTCGATCCGCAAGTTTTCCGCCAAGCCGATCACGCTGGACATGATGGCCAAGGGCGGCAGCATGTCGGAGAAGATGGCGACGACGCTTAAGATCGCCGGGGCGAGCCGCTTCAACATCGTCATCTCGGGCGGTACGGGTTCGGGCAAGACGACGATGCTCAACGCGCTGTCCAAGATGATCGACCCGGGCGAGCGCGTCATCACCATCGAGGACGCCGCCGAGCTTCGCCTGCAACAGCCGCACTGGCTGCCGCTGGAAACGCGCCCCGCCAACCTGGAGGGCAACGGCTGCATCTCGATCCGCGATCTCGTGGTCAACGCGCTGCGTATGCGGCCGGACCGCATCATCCTGGGCGAGATTCGCGGCAGCGAGTGTTTCGACATGCTCGCCGCCATGAACACGGGTCACGACGGGTCGATGTGCACGCTCCACTCCAACTCTCCGCGCGAGGCGCTGGCGCGTATGGAGAACATGGTGATGATGTCCGACATCAAGGTGCCGAAGGAGGCGATCAGCCGTCAGATCGCCGACTCGGTGGACATGATCATCCAGGTGAAGCGCCTGCGCGACGGCAGCCGCCGCGTGACCAACATCACCGAGGTGATCGGGATGGAGGGCAGCGTGATCGTGACGCAGGAGCTGTTCAAGTTCGAGTATCTGGACGAGAGCGCCGAGGGCAAGATCGTCGGCGAGTATCGCGCGATGGGCCTGCGCCCCTATACGCTCGACAAGGCGCGCCAGTTCGGCTTCGACCAGCCGTATCTGGAAAGCTGCCTCTAACTGGGGTTCAGCGTACTACCGCCGCCGCCGCGCGCCCGGCCAGCCGCGCCACGGCGGCGTCGTGGATGCCGGGGGCGGTGGCGAGCACGCCGAACATCTCGCCCTTCGTGGAATTGTAGCGCAGCGGCTGGCCGCGCGCGTCTGTGACGGTGGCGCCCGCCTCCTGCGCGATCAGGGCGGCGGCGGCGATATCCCATTCATGCCCCCAGCGGAGCGAGGCGAGCAGATCCGCCTCGCCGCACGCGACCATCGCCATGCGCAGCGCAATCGAATTGGGTTTGGCGACCGTCACCAGATCGCCGTCCTGCTTCGGCAGCGAATCGGCGGGCACGCGCGCGCCGGGCAGCCTGTCGCGGTCGCGCACATGCACAGACACCCCGTTGCAGGTGGCCCCGCCCCCCGCCTC
>NZ_VNIM01000032.1 GCF_007785815.1 Alterirhizorhabdus solaris
GCCCGCGGCGATCGCCGCGACGGCAGGGACGTAATTCGTCGAGGCCGATGGTCCAGCCTCTACAGTGCCAGGCGATTTCCGCATCGTTCCGCACCGCACAACCGGCGACCGCCCGCCCGATCGCAGCGCGCGTGCGATCTCGGCGAGCATCGGTCCGGAAATCGTCCGGCGCTTGCCCTGTAGGTCGAACCGGCGAATCGGCATCACGGGAGGTGACGGATCGCCGGCCCGCACCCGCCCGGTGGGTCGCAACTTGCGCGGGGCGCTGGTAAGGCGTTCGTCATGCGAAGCGTCCGTGTCGTGCCCCTGTTCGAAACCCCGGTCTACTCGCTCGTCGTGCCCGATCACGCCGCGCTCGATGCGGCCCTGCGAGCGGCCATCCTGAGCCGTCGCGCCGGGGAACGCAGCGTCAGCCTGTCCAACGTCGGCGGATGGCAGTCGTCCGCGAACATGTCCGGCTGGGGCGGAGAGGCGGCGGCCGGGCTGGCCCGCCACGTCGCCGGCCTGTGCAATACGGTCGTGTCGCGAATGCACGCGCCGGGCGCGCCCGGGGTCGAGTGGCAGTGCGAGATGTGGGCGAACGTGAACGAGGCGGGCCATTCCAACCAGAGCCACTGGCACCCCGGCTCGTTCCTTTCGGCGGTCTATTACGTCGATAACGGCTATGGCGGGTCGGACGATCGGTCGCTGGGTGGCGAGCTGGTGTTCATCGATCCACGCATGCCCTACTTGCGGATGCGGACCCCGGACCTGCGCCATCGCGGCGCCGATGGCAGCGCCGACGAACAGGAGACGTGGATGCGGCCGCAGCCGGGGATGCTCGTCGTCTTTCCCTCGTTCCTCGCCCATTCGGTTCGGCCGTATCAGGGTGCTGGAACCCGGATCTCGATCGCCGTCAATATGCTCGTGCGGCACGAGGCGCGCTGACATGACACCGTCGCTCTCGGTGAACCCGCTGTTCGCCACGTCGCTGGCCGTCACCACGCTCGCGCCAGACGAGGTGCCCGTCCTGCACGATGCGATCACCGCCGCCCGCCTGGGCGAAACCGTCCGCGCCGCCCCCCGTCCCGGCCAGGGCTGGCAATCGGGCGACGACATGGCGCGCTGGCGAGCGCCCGCCGTTGCGGCATTGTCCCGCCGGCTCGTTGCCTTGGCCGGGCAGCTTACGGCCGATGTCGGCGCTGTCGGGTCACCGCGTTACGACTGGTCGGTCTTCCTGCGCGGCAACATCCTGCGCGACGGGGAATCGCTCACCGCGAGGCATCGGCCCGACGCTTTCTGGGGTGGCCTCTGCTTCATCGCGGATGGCTATGGCGGCAGCGGGGATACGGCAGCGGGCGGCGAAGTCGAAATCGAGGACCCCCGCCTCCCCGCCACGCTGATGGAGGCGCCCGACCTGCGCCTACGCCTGCAGCCGGGGCGGGACGGAACGACTTATCGGGAAACCGTGCGGATACGGCCGGCGGCCGGCCAGTTGCTGCTCTATCCAGCGTGGCTGCGGATCGCCCATCGCCCGTTCCACGGCATGGTCGAGCGCATCTGGATCACGGTCGATCTCGTCGCGCACCGCCGCAGCGTGGCGGAAACCGGGCCGGCCCCACGAAGCATCCCGGCATGAGCGCCGGCAGCCCTACACGAACCCTCGACGTCCTGTTCGGGCAGGCCGACATCGCCACGCGCGAAGGCCGGCTGGCCGATGCGATCGCGGCCTACCGGGCGATCCTGGACATTGCCCCGCACGACCCGCGCGCGCTGAACGCGATTGGCAACCGCCTCCTCAGCACCGGCGACGCGACCGACGCTGCCCGATACCTGCAACGGGCGGTGGAGGCAGACCCCGCTGCGCCGCCGATCTGGCTGAACCTGAGCTTCGCGCTGCGCGCCGCCGGACGGCACCACGAGGAACTGGCGGCGATTGACCGGGCGCTGACCCTTGACCCCTATTTCCTCGTCGCCCTTCTTCACAAGGCGCAATGGTTCGAGCGTCACGATCGCGCCGGCGAGGCGGTTCGCGTCTATCGCGCGCTGCTTGCCGCCGCGCCTGCGCTGTCGACGCTTGCGCCGGGGCTGAGGCAGGCGCTCGAACACGGTCAGGCGTTGATCGCGCAGGAAGACGAGGGCATCGCCACGGCGATCGCGGCGCAGGTCGATGGCGAAGCGATCGCCTCGGAGCGGATCCGGCACTGTTTCGATGCACTCGCCGGGCGGCGCAGGATCTATGTCCAGCAGCCGGCGGGCCTGCACATCCCCTATCTTCCCGCGATCCAGTTCTTCGATCGTGCCCTGCTGCCGTGGCTGGCGGAACTGGAGGCGGCCACCGCGATCGTCCGGGACGAGTATCTCGGACTGCTAGCCGGCGCGCTGGAGAACACGCCTTACGTGCAGGTCGCCGCCGGGCAGCCGGTGAACCAGTGGGCCAAGCTGAACAACTCGCTGGACTGGGGCGCACACTTCCTGTGGAGAGATGGCCGGCCCGTCCCCGCCGTGCTGGAACGGTGCCCGCGTACGGCGGCTCTCCTTGGCCGGCTGCCACTGCTGGACGTGCCGTTGCGCGGGCCGAATGTGATGTTCTCCACGCTTCGGCCGCATACCCACATCCCGCCCCATACCGGCGTGACGAACATGCGGGCGGTGGTGCATCTTCCGCTGCTGATTCCCTCCGGATGCCGCTTCCGCGTCGGCTCGGAGACGCGGCCCTGGACGATCGGCAGCGCCTTCGTGTTCGACGATACGATCGAGCATGAGGCATGGAACGACAGCGACGAGATCCGCGTCGTGATGATCCTCGATATCTGGAACCCGTTCCTCGACGATGCGGAGAAAGCATCGTTGCGTGCCGCGAGCCGGGCGATCAGCGCATTCGGCGGCGCTTGAGGCGCTATTCCACGCGCAGGCCACGCACCCCTTTGGCGCCGTCGATCCGGATGAAGAAGCTGTTCAGCGCACCGCTGCGGATCACCACCGGCCGGCCGACGCGCGGATCGACCGTACCGGGCTCGGTCTCACGCCAGCGCATGCCGTTGTCGAGCACGATCTCCCACTTGCCGTACCCTATGCTCCGCACGCCGACGATCTTCGCCTCGATCTGTTCGGGGGTTTCCAGCCGGGTGCGGCTGCCGACGATCGGCAGCCTGAGCGCGCCGAACCCGAAGAAGCCTTTGCTGGTTTCGCGAAGCTGCGCACGATCGGCCACGACGACGTCGCCCGATTTCTCCGCGCTCTCGAACGCGGCGATCTTGCTGTCGTAGCAGGCGAGCCGCGCGGCCGGATCGGTGATCGCCCGGCAATCGAGCAGCAGGCGGTAGGCGGAAGCCGGCGACGGCACCGGCGGCGCGGCATGGCCGATCGCAGGGAGAATGAGCAAGGCCGCGAAGAACGGTCGTCCGATGGTCACCCGCATTGCCCTGCTCCCCGATAATGCCCTCGGGGTACGGCGCATCCCGGTCCGACTCAAGCGACATGGTGGTGGCCACCACCATAACTGTTGCAATCGTGCGACAGCCGGCAGGCTATCGGCATGAGCGGAACTGATCGCTTTACAGCGCATGAATGGAGCGCAAAAAGTACGTCATTCCGAAACCTTGGCAAAGGGATGAGGCGAAGCGGGCAGGGATCAGGGTTCTGCCGCGCGATCTCAAAACGTCGCCACGTTGCCGTTCGGACCTCAACAGGGGAAGTTTGTCGTATGATTGGTAATCGCAAGATGGACATCGCGCTGCGCAGCAGCACGGCGTCGCTGGCCCTCGGACTCATGATCGTGTCGAGCCAGGCACTGGCGCAGGCTGCGCCGCCGAGCACGGTGGTGCCGGTTACGACCGGTGAAGCGACCGGCAGCGCCGCCGATAACGAGATCGTGGTCACCGGCTCGCGTATCGCGCGTCCCGATCTTGAGTCGTCCAGCCCGATCAACGTCGTCAGCGCGGCGGACATCGCCCTGAAGTCCGGCTCGGCCAACATCGAGAACGTGCTGAACGACCTGCCGCAGGTCACCGCCACGCAGTCCGGCACCTCGAACAACCCCGGCGGCGGCGTCGCCACCGTCAACCTGCGCAACCTCGGCAGCCAGCGCACGCTCGTGCTCGTGAACGGCCGTCGCTACATGTCGTACGACGTCAATCAGGTCGTTGATCTCAACACCATCCCGAGCTCGCTGATCGAGCGCGTGGACGTGCTGACCGGCGGCGCATCGGCGGTCTACGGTTCCGACGCGGTCGGCGGCGTCGTCAACTTCGTGCTGAAGCATGACTTCTCGGGTGTCGAGCTGAACAGCAGCTACGAACTCACCGAGCGCGGCGACGGCCAGATTTTCGACATCAACGGCACCATCGGCTCGAACTTCGACGACAATCGCGGCAACGTCACGCTGTATGCCGGCTACACGAAGCGCCGCCCCACGCTGGCCGGCGACCGCTCCTTCTCGCGTGACGCGCTCAGCGACGTCATCAACGCCGATGGTTCGCGGTCGCTGATCGCAGCCGGCGGCTCGCCTTCCGTGCCGGAAGGCCGCATCACCGTGGCCGGCCTCGGCGCCGCGCTCGGCCAGCGGACGGGCCCAGGCTGCGCCACCGCCGCCGCGCTCAACAACCAGGTGTTCGCCCAGAACGGGTCAACCCGCTGCTATACCGCGGCGGACGGCTACAATTTCGCGCCGATCAACTATCTGCAGGTGCCGCAGGAGCGTTTCATCGTTTCGGCGCAGGCGCAGTATGAGATCAGCGAGCACTTCACGCCGTACATGGAGGCGCAGTTCGCCAACAACCGCGTGGTCAACCAGCTCGCCGCGACGCCGATCACCAGCGGCACGCCCTTCGCCGCCAGCCCGTCCGGCACGATCGGCGCGATCCCGCTGCAGGTAAACTCGCCGTTCTTCGCGCCCGCGCTGCAGAACGCGTTGCGCACGCTGGACACCGACGGCAACGGCTACGTCAACGGCACCTTCAACTTCCGCACCACGCAGATCGGGCCGCGCGCAAACTTCGACGAGCGCAACGCCTTCCGCGTTCTGGGTGGCCTGAAGGGCGATATCGGCGCCGGCTTCAGCTACGATGGCTACTACATGTACTCGCGGACGAAGAACTCGCAGCGCCAGCTCGGCAACGTGCAGGTCGACCGCTTCATCGACGCCGTCACGACGAGCGGCACCGGCGCCAGCTTCGGTTGCGCCAGCGGCAACACCGGCTGTGCACCGGCCAACATCTTCGGCCTGAACAACCTCAGCCAGGCCGCGATCGACTACATCTCGGTCGGCGCGACCAACCTTGAGGAATATACGACGCAGGTGGCGAGCGTCGCCGTTACCAACCCGAGCGTGTTCGATCTGGGCGCGGGCGGCGTCGGCATCGCCTTCGGTGCCGAATATCGCAGCGAGCGTGGCCGGATCGATCCGGACACCAACCTGGCGTCGGGAAACGTGGCGGGCTTCAACCCGGGCCAAGCGACCGCCGGCGGCTATCACACGCGTGACTTCTTCGGTGAAATCAACGTGCCGCTGCTGCGCGACAACATCGTCCACCGCCTGAACGTCAACGCTGCCGCGCGTCAGACGAAATACTCCAACGCACCGGGCAACGTCTTCACCTGGGCCGCCGGCGCCGAACTCGCGCCGATCCGCGACATCACGTTCCGCGGCAACTACCAGCGCGCCATCCGTGGCCCCAGCGTGAACGAGTTGTTCCTCGGCAACACGGTGTCGTTCGCCGGCAACGCCGATCGCTGCGGCACCGCTGCGGCAGTTCCCGCCGGTCAGCTGCGCGACATCTGCCTCGCGCAGGGCGTTCCCGCCACATCGCTCGGCGATATCGCGATCCAGGATCCGAACAACGTCAACCCGGTCACCTTCCTGGGCGGCAACTCCCAGCTGCGCGAGGAAAAGGCAGACAACTGGACTGCCGGTGTCGTGGTCCAGCCTTCCTTCGTTCCACGCCTGACGTTCACGGTCGATTATTATAGCATCAAGATCAAGAATGCGATCTTCTCGGGTGTCGGCACGCAGACGATCGGCGACCAGTGCTTCGGCGGGTTCAACCAGGCGTTCTGCTCACTGATCCAGCGTAACATCAACGGCGAGATCGAGACGTTCAGCGATCGCTACCTCAACAGCGGCGGCCTGAAGAACCGCGGCATCGACGTGACCGGCGGCTACTCGATGCCCCTCTCGGGCTTCCTGAGCAGCGACGCCAAGCTGAGCTTCTCCTTCTCGGGTACGCGTCTGCTGAAGTACGACATCACGCCCGTCGCCGGCACCACCTACGAGTGCGAAGGCGCGTTCGGCCTCAACTGCGGCGTTCCCACGCCGAAGTGGCGTCACTCGCTGCGCACCACCTTCGGTGTGCAGAAGGCTAGCCTCTCGGTTCAGTGGCGCTATCTGGGCAAGGTTCGTGACGACAACCCCGATATCACCTACGCAACCGAGCGTCTGAAGGCGCAGAACTACTTCGACTTCACCGCTTCCTTCGAGGCGACGGAGAACTTCACCCTCAATGCCGGCGTGAGCAACGCGTTCGACAAGCGCCCGCCGCTCTCGGCCAGCGGCCAGAATGGCGGCAACGGCGAGCAGTCGAATACCTACCCGACCGCCTATGACGTGCTCGGCCGGTCGTTCTTCGTCTCCGGCAAGATGAGCTTCTGATCCGGTTTTAACCCGGCTATCGAAGGGGCGGCGCGGCAACGTGCCGCCCCTTTTCGTTCGCCACGCGCCGGCTGCCGGCGATCAGGAGTACGATGTCTTCATTCGATACCGCGCTCGCCGCTGCGTTCGATCTCTACCGCAAGGGCGATCTGGCAGGCGCGACCGCTGCCTCCCGCCGCCTCCTCGCCCAGAAACGGCACGATCCGCGCCTGTCCGCACTGGCGGGGATGGTCGCCCTCCAGTCGGGCGCGGCAGGCGAGGCGGTGAGCTATCTCCGCCAGGCGCTCGCGGCGACGCCGGACAGTCTGCCGCTCCGCATCAACCTTGCCTTCGCGCTCGTGCAGACCGGGCAACTCGACGAAGCCAGGACGGTCGCCTCACGAGGGGACGACGTGGCGTTGTGGCGCATCGTCGCCTTCGTCGACCAGCAACAGGGGCATGATCCGGCGGCGATCCGGGGCTTTCGCCGCGTGCTCGCCGCCTTCCCGCAGGATTACGAGAGCTGGAGCAACCTGGGCGTGCTTCTGTTCCGCAAAGATGACGTGGCCGGGGCGGAGGCGGCATTCCGGCAGGCGCTCGCGCTGAACCCCGCCGATCGCGACACCTGCCTGCATCTGGAAACCCTGCTCGACGGGCTGGGCAGGCAGGCGGAGCGGCAGGCACTGCTGCGCGACGCGGTGGGCCGGGTCCCCGACGATGCGGACCTGCTCGTCCGGCTCGGGCTGGCCGAGGGGGCGATGGATGATTTCGCCGCGGCCGAAGCCGCCTATCTCGCCGCGTTGCGCCTCGCGCCCTTATATCCGCTCGCCTATCTCGAATATGGCATGTTGCTGGAGCGGCTGAACCGGCTGGACGATCTCGACCACCTGATCGCGCAGGCTGGAACGCGCGGCGTGGCGGGCGCGGAAATCGACTATCTTGCCGCATGGGCGCTCCGCCGCGCAGGGCGATTTGCAGAGGCCGGATCACGGGCGCGGAAGATCGACGGCGGCATCGACCCGGGCCGACTGGCTCAACTCCGCGGCGAGATAGCCGATGCCCTCGGCGATACCGACGCGGCATTCGCCGCCTTCACCGCGATGAACGACGCATCCGCCGCAACGGCCGCCAGCGCACGCGCGAGGGCCTCCGGTTTCCCGGACGAGGTTGCCGCCACGATCCGACGCCTCGCGCCCGCCTCAGTGGCAGGCTGGACTACCGCCTCGCCGGTGGCCTCGTCCCCCGCGCCGATCTTTATCGTGGGTTTCCCCCGTTCCGGCACCACCCTGCTCGACACGCTGCTGATGAACGCGCCGGAGCTGCATGTGATGGAGGAGGTGCCCGTCGTCGAACGGCTCGAGAAGCGGCTCGGCGATCCGGCCCGGATCGCCACGCTCTCGGACGACGAGGCGACGGAACTGCGCGCCGCCTATTTCGAGATTCAGCAGGAATTCTCCCCGAGGGCATCCGTGCACCAGCGCGTCGTCGACAAGTTTCCGATCAACATGGTGCGCGCTGCGCTGATCCATCGCATTTTTCCCGATGCCAGGTTTGTCTTCGTCGAGCGTCACCCCTGCGACGCGGTATTGAGCTGTTTCATCTCACGCTTCCAGATCAACCGGGCGATGGTGCATTTTCAGGATCTCGCAGCGGCCGCGCGCCTGTACGATCTGGCCTCGACGGCGTGGCACGCCACGGTCGATCGGTTGCCGATCAGGGTGCATCGCGTACGGTACGAACGCATGGTCACCGACCTTGCGCCCGAGCTTCGCGCCATGCTCGACTTCATCGACGTGCCCTGGCGCGACGGGATGATGGACAACCGCGGTGCGGCACGGAAACGGCAGCACATCGCGACGCCCAGCTATTCCCAGGTCACGAAGCCGCTCTATGCCAGCGCGATCGGACGATGGACGCGCTATCGCACGCAGATGTCGCCCGTCATCCCTGTCCTCCATCCTTGGATCGAGCGCATGGGGTACGCCCTCTAGCGCCGCACCGGGTCAGCCCGCCATACCCGCACGATCGTCGGCAGCGCGCAGCCAGCCGGTGATCGCGAGACGGCGGCAGGCGGCGGCTGGGGCGACGGGCGATACGCTGTGCATCTGCGGCACGGCGAACACGTCAAGCGTGTTGAAGCCGGGCATGTGGCCGCTGACCGCGCCGTCAGCCCCGTGGAACAGCAGCAGCCCGCCCCATTCCACGCGCCATACCGGCGTCAGGCCGATGACATAAGCCGCCCGGCGCCGTTTGCCCGCCACTGCATCGTCGTGGCCGGTCAGGAAGTCACCGCTCGAATAGGCCGTCGCCTGGCCATCGGCATAATCCACGTCCACCGCCCCGGTGATGCGACGGAGTATATCCCGCATCGTGCCGGTCGATAGCCAGTGGGTCAGCCCGCCCAGGGAATTGCCGGTCGCGTCGGCCGCCTCGCCACGATTGCCGTCGGGCAGGCGCAGCGACTCGTAGCGATACTGGAAGCCGCTCCGCGCGCCCTGCCACACCGCGTCGTCGAGATCCCGCATCCTGGCGGCCGACATCCCGGCACGGGTGGCGCGATCGAGTTCGAACAGCTTGTCGCCGCTGTTGATGAGCTGCCGCCAGTCCTGCCTTGCGTCGAGCCGCGCGTGCAATGCACCGGCGACCTTTGCATCCAGGAACTCGTGGATGCGTACCCGGCCAATCTCGGCGAACCGCGCGGCAAGAGCGTCAACATCGTGCGCAAGGCCAAGCGCGAACTGCGGGAAAGCGGTTGCCGGCTCATCCGTCACGATCATGGCCCCGCTCCCGCCCGCCGATGCCCCGTCACCGGTCGAAGCGTCGCGAATGGCCGATACCATAGCGCATGTCGCAAGCCGACGGGTTGGCCGGGATCCCCGGCTCGAACTGCATACGACGCTGGATCGACACGCACGACCAAAATTCTGCCGATCGAGCTTTGCGACCATGTGATCGCGGCTGGCGCAGGAGGGTGCGACGCATCGCAGGGCTGCCCCGAGCGCATCGGACGCAATCTGCCTGCGGGGTCGCTGGATGGGTGCGCCGCAGATCGACGCGCGCGCCGCCGTCCTCCGGGCCGCGCCGGATAAGCGGACCGGCACCAAGGCCGTCCCGCCTCAGCCGCTCGACCGTGCGTGGAGAGCGCGAACCTCGTCGGCAAGGGCCGGCACCGGGCCGCTCACCACCGCCCCCGGCACCACATCGGTGATGCGAAGCGGCGCGATGCCGAGCGGTGGCCTGCCGAGTTCGCGCATCCACTCGCCCAACTGCACCGTAGAGGTCGCATAGACGATCCGCCCCAGCCCCGCGAGGCCATGCGCCGCCGCGCACATCGCGCAATGCTCGCCCGACGTGTACACGACGGTGTGGCGTCGCTCCTCCGGCGACAGGTGCGCAGCCGCCCAGCGCGCGATCGCGAACTCCGGATGGCGCGTCGGATCGCCGCCGCCGGTACGGTTGCGGTCCTCGAACAGGACCGCGCCGTCGCGTGATACCAGCAACGAGCCGAACGGCTGGTCGCCCGCATCGACGGCCTCCGCCGCCAGCGCGACGCAGCGTCGCAGGTGCCGCATGTCGGTATCGTTCATTCCGTTCCTCGCTGTCGGGTCCACCGACGATGCGGTTGCGGCAGCCGGATCATGCCTCGCGGATATCCGGGAAGCTGTAGGTCGACGGTTCGCCCTCCGCCGTGCCGGTCGCGAATATGGCGACGTCGCCTGCCACCACCTCCTGCCGCGCCCACCGATCCCAGCCGATGTGGATGAAGTCGGGCACGCCGAACACCCGGACGGCCCGACCATATTCGTCGCCGCGGAAGCCGACGAAATGCAGCGCCATGCCTCCGGCCCTCAGGCTACCCCCTCGCGGCGCGCGCCCACGATCATGCGCCGTGCGATCGCCCGCACCGCCTCGTCGTCCTTGTCGGCACCGTCGGCCGGATCGCCGAGATGATCGAGGCTGCCCTCCAGAAAGTCGAGCAGCCCGGGCTGCCCCGCCTCGACATATTCCATCAGCTTGAACAGCAGATGCTCGGTCGCGATCTCGCGGCGGCGGGTCTGGGTGGCCGGGTCGGTCATCATGCGGTCTCCGTGTCGTTCAGCGACCGGAACGCCCGAGCATCACGGTCGGCACCGTGCGCGCCCGATCACCCGGCAATCGGAATCCGACGACGGATCGGGCGGTCCTGCTACCCGGCCACCTTGCGCAGGATGCGCGAGAGCTGCTCAACCGAATATGGCTTGTGGAGCAGTTCGAAGCCGTGGGTGCCGTCCTGCGCCAGCACGTTGCTGTAGCCCGAGGTCAGGACGACCGGAAGATCGGGGTACCGCGCCCGGATTTCCTTGCCCAGTTCGATCCCGTTCATGCCCGGCATCACCACATCGGAAAAGACGATGTCGATCCGCGAGGCATCCTTCGCCAGCTCGGCCAGCGCTTCCTGCGCGTTGGCCGCCCATACCGTCACATAGCCCAGTTCGGCGAGCGACTGGGTGGTGAACGTCCCGACCTCCGAATTGTCCTCGACGACCAGCACGCAGGTGCCATGCCCATCCGCCAGCGCCTCGACCGCCTCGCCGGCCGGCACGATCTCTTCTTCCTCGGCACGCGGCAGGTACAGCGTGAAGGTGGTGCCCCGACCCACCTCGCTCTCGACGACGATGTCGCCGTCCGACTGCTTGGCGAAGCCGAACACCTGGCTGAGGCCGAGGCCAGTGCCCTGGCCGACGCCCTTGGTCGTGAAGAACGGCTCGAAGATCCGTTCCAGCTTGTCGGGGGCGATGCCCGATCCGGTGTCGGTCATCGAGATCGCGACATACTGCCCCTCGACGGCGGGATGCGAGCGGACGGCCGGAATGAACGCGGCGGGCCGCACCGCGATGTCGATGCGCCCGGCACCGTCCATCGCGTCGCGCGCGTTCACCGCCATGTTCACCAGCGCGGTATCGAGCTGGCTGGGATCGACGTTGGTGAAGCACGCCGTCTCCGGCAGATCGATGCCGATCCGGATCCTCGACCCGGTCAGCGTGCCCAGCATATCCGAAATGACGGTCAGGCTCTGGCCCACGTCGATGACTTCGGGCCGCAGGGCCTGGCGCCGCGCGAAGGCAAGGAGCTGGCCCGTCAGCTTGGCCGCGCGATCGGCGGTGTCGGAGATCGCGTCGATGTAGCGCGCCTGCCGCTCGGGGGTGAGATCGGGGCGCTTGAGCAGGTCGGTGGCCGAGCGGATGACGGTGAGCAGGTTGTTGAAGTCATGCGCGACGCCGCCGGTCAGCTGGCCGACCGCCTCCATCTTCTGCGACTGGCGCAGCGCATCCTCGGCATGTTGCAGCTCGCCCGTGCGGGCGACCACCTGCTGTTCGAGCGAGGCGGCGAGTGCTGCCAGCGCCTGCTCCGTCCGCCGCCGCTCGGTCGCGATCCTCGTCCGCTCGGCGACCTCGCGGGCGAACATGATCTCGTCCGCCCGCCAGCGCCGCGCCCGGCCGCTCGCCAGGTAGAGCATGGCGACGAGTCGCCCGTTCTCCATGATCGGCATGTTGATGATGGCCCGGGCGTTGACCGCTTCCAGTGCCTCGGTGGTCCGCGCGGTGCGGGGATCGAGACGGACGTCCTCGATGCAGATTTCCTCGCCGCGCTTCATGTCGTCGACGTAGGAGCCGAAATCGCGCAGGTCGTAGATGCCGGAAAGCTGGCTGACGCCGGGTGCCGTCCAGTCGCGCGTCACCGTGACCTCGTCGGTGGCCGCATCGATCCCGCCATAGCCCACCCGGCTCAGATCGATCGTCCGGCCGATGATCGAGGCGGCGGCAAAGGAGATGTCGTCGGGGCACTCGGTGTCGCGGAACATGTCGCCGAGCTCGACCAGCGCGGCCCGCGTGATGTCGCTGCGGCGCTGGTCGGTGATGTCGGTCGAGACGCCCGCGATGCGCAGCGCCTTGCCGTTCGCATCGAAGAAGGGCTGGCCGCGCGAACCGATCCAGCGCAGTTCGCCGTCGTCGTGGCGATGAATGCGGTACACGACATCATAGTCCGTACCTTCCTCCACGCAGCGACGGGATTCGTCGACGCTGAGCGCCCGGTCGTCGGGGTGGATGGCAGCCAGCCGGTCCGCATAGGTGAACGGCTGGTCGACCGGCCTGCCGAAGATTTCCTTGCACGTCTCGGACGCCGTCAGCCGCTGGGTCTCGATCTCGAGGCTCCAGGTACCGAACCGGGCGGCCTTCAGGGTGAAGGCCAGCTCGCGCTCCTGCTCCTGCTGCACGCGCAGCCGGTCCGTCAGCTCGGCCATCAGCGATGCGTTGCTGGTTTCCAGCCCCTTCAGGCGCTCCCGTTCGAGCGTGACATCGACCTGGCTGGCGAAGAAATAGGCCAGCACCCCGTCGGTATCGTACACCGGCGCCATCAGCAGGCGGTTCCAGAACGTCTCCCCGTCCTTGCGATGGTTCTGGATGTCGATCTCGATCGACTCCACCCGGCGCACGGCCTCGCGGATTCTGGCGACCGTCTCGCGGTCGGTTTTCGGCCCCTGCAGGAAGCGGCAGTTCCGGCCAAGGATCTCCTCCCGCTCGTACCCGCTGAGGCGACAGAAGGCGTTGTTGGTGAAGACGACGGGATTGTCGTGGAGCCGGGGATTGGTGATGATCATCGGCATCCGCGTGGCACGAACCGCGGCCACGAACGGATCGGTGCCGAGATCCTGCCCGATCAGCTCGGCCGCGATCCGTTCGGCATCGGCAGTCATCTTCGGCGCGGTCTCGACGGCGCGGTCGGTCGTATCGGTCACGTCGTCACTCGTCGGTTGCGGCCAAGTGCCGGGATTAGGCGATACCCCCCTTGTCCGCAACGTCGGGCGTGGGCGAGGCGCTACTTTGGTCGCAAGCCGGCACGCTCCCGCTGCCCCGTAGAACCGGCCGTCCGGACCTTCGGGGCTGGTCTTGCATGACATATCCTCTATGCTGGATATATGGATAATGATTCGGCCATCGTGGCGCTCGGCGCGCTCGCACAGGGGACGCGTCTCGATGTGTTCCGGCTGCTCGTGCGGCATGAGCCGGACGGCTTGGCCGCCGGCGAGATCGCCCGCCGGCTGGACGTGCCGCAGAACACCATGTCCGCGCATCTCGGCATTCTCGCGCGCGCCGGCATCGTCCGCTCCGAGCGGCATAGCCGGTCGATCATATACCGCGCCGATCTGGACGGGCTGCGCGCGCTGACGCTGTTCCTCGTCAAGGACTGCTGCGCCGGATCGCCTGAACTGTGCGCGCCGCTCCTGGCCGAACTCACCCCCTGCTGCTGAAAGGACGCCCACCATGAGCTGGAACGCGGCCGTCGATATCGTGATCTATCACAACCCCGCGTGCGGCACGTCGCGCAACACGCTGGCGATGATCCGCAACGCCGGCATCGAGCCGCATGTGATCGAGTATCTGAAGACGCCGCCCTCGCGCGCGCTGCTGGTCGAACTGATCGACCGTGCCGGGATCACCCCTCGCGATCTGCTGCGCGAGAAGGGCACGCCCTATGCGGAACTGGGCCTTGGTGACGTCACGCTGTCCGACGATGCGCTGGTGGACGCGATGATGGCGCATCCGGTCCTCATCAACCGGCCGCTGATCGTCTCGCCGCTCGGCGTGAAGCTGTGCCGTCCGTCCGAGGCCGTGCTCGATCTGCTGCCCGCGCCGCAACGGGGTGCGTTCGCCAAGGAAGACGGCGAACGGGTGGTGGACGCATCGGGCCAGCGCATCGCCTGATGGTGCTCGCGCTCGCCATCTTCATCGTCACGATCGCGCTGGTCATCTGGCAACCCAAAGGGTTGGGCATCGGGTGGAGTGCACTGGGCGGCGCGGCGATCGCGCTGCTCGTCGGGGTCGTCTCGCTCTCCGATGTGCCGGTGGTGTGGGACATCGTCTGGAACGCGACCGCGACGTTCGTCGCGATCATCATCGTCAGCCTGTTGCTCGATGAAGCCGGGTTCTTTGAGTGGGCGGCGCTCCATGTCGCGCGCTGGGGCCGGGGGCATGGTCGCCGGCTGTTCGTGCTGATCGTCCTGCTCGGCGCGGCGGTGTCGGCGCTGTTCGCCAACGATGGCGCGGCCCTGATCCTGACGCCGATCGTGATCGCGATGCTGCGTGCGCTGGGATACAGGGATCGGGCGACGCTGGCGTTCGTCATGGCGGCGGGGTTCATCGCCGATACCGCCAGTCTGCCGCTCGTCGTCTCCAACCTCGTCAACATCGTGTCGGCCGACTTCTTCCGCGTCGGTTTCGCCGATTATGCGTCGGTGATGCTGCCGGTCGATCTGGCGTCGATCGCTGCGACGCTCATCGTGCTGCTGCTGTTCTTCCGCAGCGACATACCGGCGGGCTATGACGTGACGCAGTTCCGCGCTCCTTCGGCAGCGATCCGGGACCGTGCCACGTTCAGAGCGGGCTGGGTCGTTCTCGCCTTGCTGCTCGCCGGCTTCTTCCTGCTCGAACCCCTCGGCGTGCCGGTCAGCGCCGTTGCCGCTGCCGGCGCGGTCCTCCTGCTCGTCATCGCGTCGCGTGGGTCTGTCATCCAGACGCGCAAGGTGCTGGCGGGCGCGCCATGGCAGGTCGTGATCTTCTCGCTCGGCATGTATCTGGTCGTCTACGGCCTGCGAAACGCGGGGCTGACCGATCATCTTGCCGGCGTGCTCGATCGCACCGCGCAAGGCGGCGTGTGGGGCGCCGCGTTCGGGACCGGTATCATCGCCGCCCTCCTGTCGTCGGTGATGAACAATATGCCGACCGTGCTGGTGGGCGCGCTGTCGATCGACGCGACGCACGCCACGGGCACGATCAGGGAAGCGATGATCTACGCCAACGTGATCGGTTGCGACCTCGGGCCCAAGATCACGCCGATCGGTTCGCTCGCGACGCTGCTGTGGCTGCACGTCCTCGGGCAAAAGGGTATCCGCATCGGCTGGGGCTATTACTTCAAGGTCGGCGCGACACTGACGATTCCCGTGCTGCTGGTGACACTCGCCGCGCTCGCCATAAGGCTCAGTCTGTAATGCCGCTTCGCACACTCTCCGATCCCGACCACCTTCCCGCGCTCGATCGCCGCTATGCGCTCGACCGTCCCGCCCTCGGGTTGGGCGCTGGTGATCCACCTCCGCGCATCCTGCTGCTTTACGGCTCCCTGCGCGAGCGGTCCTTCTCACGGCTTTGCGTCGAGGAAGCCGCCCGCCTGCTGCAATTCTTCGGCTGCGAGACGCGCATCTTCGACCCCGCCACGCTGCCGCTGCCCGATCAGGTGACGGGCGACGATCATCCGGCCGTTCACGAGCTGCGCAACCTGTCGATGTGGTCGGAAGGGCATGTGTGGTGTAGCCCGGAGCGTCACGGCCAGATCACCGGCATCATGAAGCTGCAAGTCGATCACCTGCCGCTGGCGATCGGCGGGATGCGCCCGACGCAGGGCCGCACGCTCGCCGTCATGCAGGTGTCGGCCGGATCGCAATCGTTCAACAGCGTCAACACGCTGCGCGTCCTCGGCCGCTGGATGCGGATGGTGACGATCCCGAACCAGTCGAGCGTCGCCAAGGCGTTCGACGAGTTCGACGACGCCGGCCGGATGAAGCCGTCCAGCTACTACGACCGGATCGTGGACGTGATGGAGGAACTGGTGCGCTTCACGGTGCTGCTCCGCCCGCACACCGCCCGGCTGGTCGATCGCTACTCCGAGCGCCGGGAGGCCGGAACGCCGATCGACCCGGCAACCGACCTGTCGCACATCGCCACGGCGCCGACCCGCGCAGATCGGGCGGACTGAGACCGATCCATGCCGGGCGACGGCCACCGCGTTCGCGGACCCCATCCGGCGGATCGGGATCGCGTGCGTTCTGCCTTTGCCGCGACCCGCGCCGTGCTGGGTCGCTACGAGACCGATTTCCGCATCCTTGCCGGCGACGAGGTGCGCTGGATTTCCGCGCGTGGCCAGGGCGAGGACGTCGGGATCGTCGGACGAACGATGTTCGGTATCTTCCTCGACGTCTCGGGGCGCAAGCATGCCGAGGAAGGCAACGAGCCTGTCGCCGGCGAGATGAACCATCGGGTCAAGAACCTGCTGACGATCGCAGCCGGCCTCACCGCGATCACGTTGCGTTCCGCGAAGTCGACGGAAGGGATGGCGCAGGATCTGACCGCGCGGCTGACGGCGCTGGGCCGCGCGCACGATCTGGTCCGCCCCCTGCCGAACGGCCAGGGCGATGCGGCGCTGCTGGGCGATCTGCTGTCGGTGCTGCTGGCGCGCTACGAAGACATGGGCGCGTTCCGGGGCCGCATCCGCGTCGCGGTGGAGCGCATGGGGGTCGGCGAGGTGGCGGCGACCGGCCTCGCCCTCGTGATCCACGAGCTGGCGACGAACTCGATGAAATACGGCGCGCTGTCGGTGCCCACCGGGACACTCGACCTGTCGAGCACGACGGACGGCGACGAACTCGTCCTGACCTGGCTGGAGCGTGGCGGGCCGGCGGTGACGGTTCCGGACGGGACGGAGGGTTTCGGCAGCAAGCTCCTGCGGCGCAGCATCTCGGGCCAACTTGGCGGCTCGATCGCCTGCGACTGGTCCGAGGAAGGGGTGATTGCCACCCTGCGCATGGACCGCCGACGCCTGTCCGCCTGACCGTGGGCTGGATCGCCCGCCCCGCGACCGATCGACGGTGCCTCAACCTTCCCGAGTGTGCGCCGTCATCTCGCTTCGGACCTGGCCATGCGCCAGCATCGCGAACAGCCCTGCCCCGCCGATCAGGTTCCCGGCGACCGCGGGCAGGATCGATCCGCCGAAAGCGGCCATCACATCGATGCGCCCGGCCCACATCAGCGTGAACGCTTCCGCCGACCCCACGATCGAATGGCTGAAGCCCGCGATGCCGACCACGTAGGTCACCACGAAGATGATGAGGACGGATTGCTCGCGTGCATTGGGCAGGGTCCATGCGAGACTGGCGATCAGGAACCCGGCCGGGATCCCGCCCCAGAATGTCGCGGCCACATCATGCTTCAGGATGACGGCGGACACGGCCACCATCCCGTCGCGCAGCGGCGGATCCGCCAGCGGCAGATTCGCCAACGCCAGCGTGATGAGGGCGGTGCCGACCAGATTCGCCAGCAGGACCAGCCCCCAGAGTCGAAGCGTACGCATCAGCGCCGACAGCGTCGGCCGCGTGGCTAGCGGCAGCATCGCCGTGATCGTGCTTTCGGTGAAGAACTGCATCCGGCCGAGCACGACGACCATGAAACCGACCGGATAGCCGAGGCCCACGATCAGTTTGCGCCACGGTGCCTCGACCGTCATCGTATGCAGCGCGCCCTGCGCGACAAGCGACGCGGTGATCGCGAAGCCGGCGGCGAGCGCGGACCAGAGCAGCGAGGCGGCCGGGCGATCGAGTTCGGCCTCGCCTTCCTCGCGCACGGCGCGGTGCAGTTCACCGGCGTCGGCCGCCTTCAATTCCTCGATCGCGTCGTCGTCGCTCGGCTGTTCCATCCAGCGCGAACGGGCGGCGGTCCCATTCGGTCCATCCGGGCGGACTCGACATGACGGTCGGACGGTCGAGCCGGAGGGTGGGTATGACCGCGATGGCGACGCGGCCGGCCGGCTTCCCGGCTGATTCCCCGACGACACCCGCCGAGTGGATTGTCGCTGTACACGCGGAACCTCTCCCGGCGTCGGGCATCCTGTGGGTGCGGCAGGCTATATCCGCGAACACGCCCGGCTGCCGCACCGTTCGATCGCGCACTCATCAAGGAACAAGCCATGGACCAGACGCACCAGGATGATCTCGCCGCCACGGTCGGCACGGATGTGGGCCGGCGCGTCTTGCTGACGGAGATCATCGCCAAGGTGGAACGACTGGAGGACGCCGCGTCGGACGAGGAACTCGACCAGTGGTGGGGACTGGTGGAAATAGATCGTCTGGCAAGCGGCCTCACACTGGCATCCATCGCCAAGCTGTCGGCGCCGGATGGCGAGGACGAACCCGCCGGCCCGTGGCTCGAAAAGTCGGATGAGACCGGTGACGAACCCACCCGGCTCACCGCTGCGGGCCGGGAGGCGATACGGCGGATCGGCGCGCCGGATGCCGCATAGGCCATGATTGCGCAGGCCGCCGGATCCCGGACGCGAGGCTGCGTCCCGCGCCGGGCATTGCGCCGGGGCGTTTATTTATTCCGCATGGCGACCAGCCAAAGCCGCGCCCGCGCGTTAGCCTTTCACACAAACGAGAGGCGATGGCATGACCGAAGCGAACATCATCAAAGAGCATATGGAAATCGTCGGCAGCGACGGCGGGCACGTCGGCACGGTCGACAAGGTCGAAGGCGACCGCATCAAGCTGACCAAGGCCGAGAGCGGCGACGGCGCGCACCACTATATCGCGACCGCGCTGGTGCAGGACATCAAGGGCAACACCGTGACGCTGACCAGCGACGCAGAAACTGCGATCGCCTCGGAGCGATAAACTCGGGCAGCGCCGGCAACCCAGACTGTCGGCGCTCCCCCCGACCAGCAGACATTCACCGCGACGGAGATGAAGATGGGCACCACACTGACCGGCACGTTCGAAACCCGCCGCGACGCCGAAATGGCCGTTGAGCGGCTCGTTCAGGAATTCGGCGTCGAGCGCGCCGACGTGTTCCTTGCCGCTGCGGGCGATGAGAATACCGCCGGCGAGGAGCTGGATGGTTCGGATACCGAGGCCGGTTCGCCCAGCCCCGAATCCCGTGACGACGCCGCCCTGAACGGTGGCATCACCGTATCGGTCGATCTGGACGACGAGGGGCTGGCCGGCAAGGTCCGCGCAGCCTTCGACGAGTTCGACGCGAGCGAGGTGGTGACGGACTGATGTCGTCGAATCAGCGGACGTGAACGGGGTGAGCGGACCGGCCGATGCTGGCCGGTCCGCTCACCCATAGCGCGGTGCCACAGCCCGCGTGGCGCGATCCTCGCTCGCGATGTGGTCGCCGAGAAGCCTGTCCAGACCGTCGCAGGGTCGCGGGAACAAGAAGAGGAAGCGGAGCGCCCGCTCGGGGTTCGCCTGGACCCAGTCCGGATCGGGATCGGGTACGGCATCGAACGGGTGGCTCGACGCGGCGGCCTCTCGGACATCGTGGGACTCATGGCCCATGGCGGATTTCCTCTCCGTGGCGCCCCGTTGAAAGGGGTGCTCCGAAGTCGAGGATATCACGCTCGTGCTTCTGGCGAAAGCAAGCGCGCCTCCCGATCCTGCGTCGTCTGCTCCGGTGACGATCAGATACCGGGCTCGGGCGGCGGCAGCGGGGTCCAGGCCCTCGATTGCGGCAACGGCGCGAAAATCCGGTCGATCACTTCCGCCGTGACGTCTTCCGGACGTGCCGGCGACCAGCGCGGCTTGCCGTCCTTCTCGATCAGGAGCGCCCGCACGCCCTCGGCGAAATCGGGCGCGCGGCAGACCCGCGACATGATGCCGAACTCCATCGTCATCTCATCGACGAAGTGCAGATGACGCAGGCTTTCCACCAGCATCCGCAGCGACACCTTGCAGGCCGTGGGCGACCGCCCCCTCAGGATGCGAAGCTGTTCGCCTGCCCAGTCCGACGGATCGGCTTCGAGCGCCGCCAGAATATCCTCGTACACATCCGACGCGAACAGCCGGTCGATCAGGTCGAGGTGGCGGACGATCCCGGCCTCGGGCGGCTGCACCGTGGCGCCGGCGAGGATCGACTCCACCTTCTCCGGCGTCGCGCAGAGATCCGCCTTCAGCCCCTCCAGCCGCTCGGAAGGGATGAAGTGGCTGGCGAGGCCGAGCGCGAGGCATTCGGCTCCGTCCAGCCGGGCGCCTGTCACGGCGAGATACTGCGCCACCCGTCCGCGCAGCCGCGAGAGATAGCGCCCGCCGCCGACGTCCGGAAAAAGGCCGATCCCGGTTTCCGGCATGGCGAACAAAGTCCGCTCGGTGACGACGCGATAGCGGCACGGGCAGGACAGGCCGACCCCGCCACCCATCGTCACCCCGTCCATGAACGCCACCCCGGGCTTGGGGTAGGTGTACATCACATGGTTGAGCCGATATTCCTGAAAGAAGAAGGCGTCGGCTGCGGCACCATGCCCCTGCACATCGCGCGCGATCGAGACGACGTCGCCGCCCGCACAGAAACCGCGCCCTTCCGCATGATCCAGCAGGATCAGCCGCACCGCCGGATCGTCACGCCAGGCGACGAGCGCGTCGGTGAGTTGCCGCACCATCGACAGGGTCAGCGCATGAAGCGCCTTCGGCCGGTTCAGCCGCAGCCGGCCGGCGCGCCCCTCGATATAGGTGCGCGTCTCGTTTGCGCCTTCGATGCTCACGGGGGCTCCTTCAGTAGCTGGTAGTGGCATAGGTGCCGGGCGCGGCCTCGATCACCGACAGCCCGCCCTCGCCCGGCTGGCGTGCGGCGACGCGCTTGCCCGATCCGTTGCGATCGAGCCAGCGGACCCATTCCGGCCACCACGAGCCGGGATGCTTCTCCGCGCTCTCGAGCCAGGTGTCGGCCGTGCCCGCCAGATCCGGGTTGGTCCAGTAGCCGTGCTTGTTGGCAGCGGGCGGATTTATGACCCCGGCGTTGTGCCCCGATCCGCCGAGGATGAAGGTCACCGGCCCGCCGAGCAGCTTGCTGCTGTCGTACACCGCGTTCCATGCCGAAACGTGATCCGCCTTGAGCGCGATGACCATCGCCGGCGTGCGCATCGCCGCCAGATCGATCGCGACATCGCCGATCGTGAAGCCGCCCGGCGCCGTCAGTCCGTTGGCGTGCAGCAGGCTTCGGTTGTACGACTTCATGAACGCGGCCGGGATACGCGCGCCATCCTCGAACCAGGTCAGCAGGTCGGACGGCGGCGCGGGGCGATCCAGCAGATAATGGTCCACGACGGACGACCAGATCAGGTCGTTGGCGCGAACGGCGCTGAAAAGCTGCTGAAGCTCGTTCGCGTCGATGTAGCCCTTGCCGCCGATATGGTCGTCGAGCGCGTCCATATGCGCCTCGTGGACGAACGCCGCCCACTCGCCCAGGTTCGAGAAGTCGAGCATGGTGCCGATCAGCGTCGCGCTGTTGACCTCGTTGGCCCGGCCCTTGGCCTCCAGCCAGGCAAGCGCCATCGCCCCCAGCGTTCCGCCGAGGCAGAAGCTGAACAGGTCGACCTTCGCGCCGTCCGTCGCCCGCCGCACCGCGCCGATCGCCTCGACGACGCCGGTCAGCACATAGTCTTCCAGCGCGCAGTCACGCAGGCTGTCGTCCGGGTTGACCCAGGAGATGACGAACACCGTCCGGCCCTGCTCGACCAGCCAGCGTACCAGGCTCGATTTCGGCTGAAGGTCGATCATGTAGTAGCGGTTGACGAGCGGCGGCACGTATAGCAGCGGCTCGAGCGAGACATCCGGCGTGGTCGGCGCATATTGGATGAGCTGGAACAGCTTGTTCTGGAAGACGACGCTGCCGGGGGTGGCGGCGATGGTCTTGCCCTTCTCGAACACGTCGGCCGCCGCGCGGCGCTTGACGATGCCCTTGCCCGCAGCGAAATCCTCGAGCACATGCGCGAAGCCGTTGACGAGGTTGGCGCCAGCCGTCTCCCGGGTGCGCTGCACCACTTCCGGATTGGTCATCACGAAGTTGGTCGGTGAGATCGCGTTCAGATACTGGTCGAGCAGGAAGCCGGCCATCGCCTGACTGGATGTGTCCTCGATCTTCGCCGACGACACCAGATCGCGCAGCTGCCGCGAGGCGAGCAGATAGGCATCCCGTGCGGCGCGGAAATAGGGCTGCTCCCAGCGGGGATCGGCAAATCGCCGGTCGCCCCTCGGCTTGTCCTTGGCGTCCGTCGCCTGCTGCGGCGTCCAGAGATCGACCCAGAAACCCGCCCACTCCTGCGTCGCCTTCACCTGTGCGGAAAAGAGATCGGCGGGGTCGATCGATGCCGTCAGCTTCAGCAACGAGTTCATCATCACGGCGGGATCGTAGGACCGCGTCGTCTTCTTCGCGCGCGGGCTCGAAGCGACCGTCATCAGTGCCGTGCCGGCCCGCGCGAGGGCGCCGGCCATGTGAGCCGAGGCGTTGCCCGGCGTCTGGAGGTCGACCGTCATGCCGGTGTCTTCGGGTGGTTGCGCATGATCTCTCTCTCGCCTCGTTGCCTTGCCCGCCCGGCATTAGACACACCCGCCGCGAAGTTGAAGGGGATTGACCCGACTTGTGCGAAGTCACGCCCTCCGCGTCCGGCCCGAGCGGCTATTGCCTCGACTGCCCCTCGATGCCAACGTCGCCCGAGACCATATCGTAAGGGGGAGGCCCATGCTGCCGATACTTGTCGCCGTGGCGATCGCCGTGGCTTCCACGACGCACGCGCCGCCCTCGTCCTACGATCTCGCCAGCCCGGTGACGACGCCCGTCACGGTCGGCATCGATACGGGCCGGATCGAAGGCGTCGTCGGGAAGGACCGGGTTCGCCTGTTCCGGGGCATCCCCTATGCCGCGCCGCCGATAGGCGACTTGCGCTGGCGTGCGCCCCAGCCGGCAACCGCGTGGTCGGGGGTTCGCCCGGCGACCGAGTTCGGCACGTCCTGCATGCAGATCCGCATCCCGCCGCGACTGAAACCGCCCGAACCCGTCGTCACCGAGGAGAAGCGGATCGGCGAGGATTGCCTCTACCTCAACGTGTGGGCGCCGGTCGGCGCGAAGAAGCTGCCGGTGATGGTGGCGCTTCACGGCGGCGGCTTCATCCTCGGATCGGGCAGTGGATCGAACAAGGACGGTACGACCCTGGCGAAGGACGGCGTGATCGTCGTGTCGATCAACTACCGGCTGGGCGCGTTCGGTTTCTTCGCCCATCCGGCGCTGACCGCGGCCGGCGGCGCGGAGCCGGCGACCAATTTCGCGCTGCTCGACCAGATCGCGGCGTTGCGATGGGTGAAGCGCAATATCGCGGCGTTCGGCGGCGACCCCGGCAACGTCACGATCTTCGGCGCATCCGCCGGCGGCAGCTCGGTCAACCTGCTGATGGTGTCGCCCCTGTCGGACGGGTTGTTCCAGCGCGGCATCTCCGGGTCGGTTTCCGCCTGGCAGCCGATGCGCCATCTGGCCGAACAGACCGCCACGCAGCCACAGTCGGGCGAGCAGTGGGGGGTGGCGCTGGCCGAGAAACTCGGCGCGAAGGATCTCGCGGCGATGCGCGCCGCCCCCGCGGAAGCGGTGCTGAAGGCCAGCCTGGAGATCGGCGCCTATCCGGGGCCGATCATCGACGGCAAAAGCCTGACCGTCGATATCCTCGAGGGATTTCGCACCGGCCGCCAGCACAAGGCGTCGTACATGAACGGCGCGAACGATTATGAAGGCGGGATGCTGGGCGATGCCGGCCTGTCCGACGCCGACCTGAGGCAGCGGCTCGGCGCCCGATACGATGCCGTCCTCAAGGCCTATGATCCCGACGGCAGGCTGGGTGCGGACGTGGTCCGCCGCATGATCTTCGGCGACGCCTGGCTCATCCGCCCGTCGCAGGCGGTGGCCCGGGCGATGTCGAACGTCGGAATGCCCGGGTACACCTATGTGTTCGCCTACGTGCCCAGGAGCGTCCAATCTCTCTCGCCAGGCTCATGGCATGGCGGCGACTCCAGCTATCTCTTCGGCACGCTCGCCTCGCGCAATCCGGCGCATGGCGCAGCGACTGCCGAGGACGAGGAGATGTCGCGGCAATACCGGGGATATGTCGTCGACTTCGCGAAGACCGGCAACCCGGGGCGGGCCGGCGGCCCGGACTGGAAGCCCGCAACGGCAGGCGCGATGGTTTTCACCAACGACGGTCCCGCCTTTATGAGCGACTATCTCGCCACGCGGATGAACGCGCTGGGCGGGGCGATCGGCCCCCGCCCCTAGTTGGACGGGATGCGACGCGGATAAGGGGTCCGGCACCTTGCCCAACGGGTGGCCGAGCTGGCGGACGCCCGCAATCGCATGGGCACGCTCGTAGCGGATATAGGCCACCGACGGCGCGACGTAGATGCCCGACGACGCGCGATAGGCGAGCTTGGCATCCGGCTGGTAGAGCTGATAGTCGGCCAGCGCGAACAGCATCCAGTTCTTCCTGGTGCCGGGCGCATCGAAGCGGGTGTAGCGCGTGGTGTTGTAGATGCCGCCTGCGCGCAGCCAGATCTGCCGGTCCGTCGCCGACGCCTTCCGTTGCAGGCCGAACTCCTGGATCAGCAGTGGCTTGGCGCCCCGGCGCGTCAGCTTCAGCCCGATGCCGTTGTCGAACCAAACAGAGCGCGCGTCGAGCCTCAGCCGCGTTACCATGCAGACGGGTGGGCGCACGGCGTCGAGCAGATCGATGACCGAAGCTGCTGTCGACGACGGCTGAACCAATCGACCCCATCGAGCGCAGCATTAAAGCTCCGCCGAGCCCCGCGTCTGTGGATTGTCCCTCCTTGGTTTAAGTCTTTGACCATTCCCGATCAGAGGATCGAGCCGAGCCGAAAGTGACGCACGGGCAAATTCGGAGCGGCGTAATCATAGATGCTGTTTCAAGCATGACCGCCACTCAGGCGCCGTGAGCAACGACGAAATGTTCGGCAAAGGGACCGCCGCCTTCGTCGATGCGGCTGGCATCGCCCTCCAGCAGCGCGATGCCGGGCAGCAGCAGGATCTGGCGGATCGTTTCCGGGATGATCGCATAGGCGACGAACTGGCCGAGACATTCGTGCGGGCCGAATCCGGTGTGCAGATAGGCGGTGCGCCGGCGCGCGCGGAAAGCATCAGGATCCGGGAACACGCCTGGATCGAACATGGCCGAGCCGATGCCCACCGCGATCACCGAGCCGGGCGCCACGGCGGTTTCGTGGGGGCTGCCCGGCGCGATCACCGCCGGCTCGGCCACCACCCGCGCCACGAAGGTGGTCATCGGGTTGAACCGCAGCGCCTCCCACACGATCGCGTCGAAGGCGGCGTCGTCCTTTTCCCCCGCCGCCGCGATGGCGCGCGCGGTGATGTCGGGGCGCAGCAGGATCTGCTCGGTGGCGTTGACGATCGCCTGCGATGTCGTCTCGATCGCACCCACCAGCAGCCCGCAGATGTTGCTCACGACCTGCTCGGCATCGAGGCCGGAGAGGCCGTTCGCCGTCATCCGCAGCAAACGCGAAACGCTGTCGCCGCCCTGCGCCGTTTGCCACGGCTCGCGCGTCGCCAGGAACGTGCGGACCCACGCGCGCATTTCCTGCCCGGCGGTATTGCAGGCGGCGAGGAGACGCGGATCGTTGGCGGGGTTGTGGAACATGTCCGCCTGCGTCGCCCACGACCAGCGCAGCATGTGCGCGTCGTCCGGCCCGGGAAAGCCGAACGCCTGCTGGACCACCCGCAGCGGCACCAGCCGCGACACGGTGGCCACCACGTCCACGGTTGGCGGCGGCGCCGCCGCGAGCGCGTCCGCCGCCACCTTGGCGGCCAGCGCGCGGATCGCCGGCACGTCCTCCCAGCGCAGCACCGCGCGCATCACGGACTTGTCGCGCCAGTTCTCCACCGCACCGTCGCGCGCCAGCATGAACGGGCCGACCGACTGGTCCATGTGCGGCGCGTAGGGCACCCGGAACGTCTCGTTGCGCGAGAGGATATCGACGACATCGGCCCAGCGCGACACGACCGTGAACGGCGGCAGCGGCAGGACCGGCCGGTGCGCCCGCAACTCGCCGAACAGCGCCCGCCAGTCGCGCCGCAGCCATTCATAGAACAGCCCGGTGCGGGCTGGGTCGGCGGGCGGCAGCGCATCGAGCGCGTCGAGGAAGGGCATGGTTTCGTCCCTGCTTGTGTCGAAGGTCGCTTCAGAACACCGGCACGGTGGGCGGCCGGGCGGGATCCTGCGGGGTGATGTTCACGGTGTAGGCGAGCGGGCGGGTGGTGATGACGATGAAGCGGCCGTTCTCGATCCTGACCGAATGGAGCCCGGCGCCGAGACCCTTGGGCGGCACGCACGCCTTCGTCTCGCCCACCCGGCGGGTTCTGGTGTCCACCGTGCGGAAGGTGCTGCGGGCGTAATCGATGTTCTGCTTGGACATGCGCGCCGTGCCGACGGCCGTGCCGAAGCCGGCCTCGCTGTCCTTCACGCAGGCGCCGTGATTGCCCACCTTGCGCGCCGTCACGTCGTCGTAATGGCAGGAGCCGTCGCGCGATTTGGCCCACATCTTGTGCGCGTAGCGGAACACGCCGTCCTTATAGTCGATGAAGGCGAGCGCGAGGCACTGGTAATGCCCGCCGATGCGGCGGGTGCGCTTGTCCACGGTCCGCACCTCGCCGTAATAGACCGGGTCGGCCGCATCGTTCGCCCAGAAGCGCAGCCCGGCAGCGATCGCGTCCGGGTCCGTCACGGCCTGCGCCGCCGCCGCCGTGGGCGCGCCCGCGACGAGGCCGGCCATCACGATCACTTTCCACATCGGTTTGATCCCTAAGGTTGACGGTGTTCACAGCGTCTTGAGGAACTCGATCAGCGCGGCGCGCTCCTGCGGTTTCAGATAGCGGCCGATCGTGCCCGGCCGCGCCTGTGCCGGGGTGGCGGGGGATTCGAACAGGTGGCCGCCGTTGCCGTTGCCGCGAACGAACCGCCCGTCCGCGCCCACCGCGACGAGCCGGAAGCCGCCGTCGATCGGCCCGGTGCGGTAGCCGACCTTGACCGGATCGAACTCCCGGTTGGCGAGCCAGAAGCTGCGCGGCCGTTCGTCCCACGGCGAGAGCAGATCGTAGAGCGTCGGCACCGAACCGTTGTGCAGGAATGGCGCGGTGGCCCAGATGCCGTTCAGCGGGCGTGCCTTGTAGGCGGGCCGCGCCGTCCCGTCGGCCTCGCGCACCACGGCGCGGATGCCGTTGGGGCGGAACCCGTCGATCGCCGCGCGATCTGCGACGGGCGTGGGCGGGGTGCGGCTGTCGTACCAGCGATAGACGACTTTCTCGACGACGTCGCCCAGCGCCGGGCCATAGGAATAGACGCCGAGCGCCCCTTCCTGCGACAGCGGCGGCGTTTTCAGCGCATAGGCCATCGGCACGCGCACGCGGCGGCCGGCCATGTCCTCGGCCTGCGCCGGATCGGTGCCGATCACCGCGACGGGCACGGTGGTGAGCCGCAGGTATCGCTGGCCGTGGGCGTTGGCCGGCAGCCATGCATCGCTGGTCCAGAACGCCGGTTCGTCGGTGGCGGGCAGATGGCAGCCGGCGCACATCGCGCGATACAGCGTCCGCCCCTGCTCCTTGAGCGCCACATCGATCGGCGGCAGGATACTGGCCGGCCATGCGGGCGAGTGCAGGCCGGTAAAGGCCCGCCGCGCGGTGGGCTGGGCCGGCCCGGCCAGCAGCCCCTCCATGTCGTGCAGCGCATCGACGGGCACGGTGGAGGTGAAGCGCGGCGTACTCGCCGACGTGAAGTTGACGAGCGCGCGCACCCCCATCGCCTCGCCCGCGTTCCGCACCATCGGCTGCTCGATCGAACTGTTATACTGCACCCAGTCGAACCAGTGCGTATCCCAGATATGCGGATAGGCGACGGGCGCGCTCAACGCGGCGAGGTTGGCCGGTTGGCGCATCTGATCGGCGAACACCTCGTTGCCGATCCGGTTGAGCGCGTCGAGGCGGCCGAACCCCTCCTCCACCGATCCTGCCGGCGACGGCGTCTTGAAGCGGACGATCACCGCGCCGGCCACCGTCCGGGCCAGCTGGTTGTGCAGCCGCAGCCGGGCGATACGATTGTTGCCGGGGCCGAGCAGCCGTTTGGCGAAGCGCAGGAAGCGCGGCGGCGAGAGCGAGGTCATCGCCATCGCATCGGCCAGCCCCTTGCGGAACTTGCCCAGCTCGATCATCGCCGGGCCGCCGTCGATGAACATCTGCGTGCCCCGGTAGCTGATCCGCCCGGTGTGGCAGGCGGCGCAGGTGAGGCCGACCTGCTCGAACGCCGCGCCCGTGGCGGGATTGACCCCGCGCGTGGCGGCGAAGCCGATGGGCAGGCCGTTCGGGTTGTCCGCCGATGTCGCGGCGGGGATGAAGCCGAAACGATCGAGATAGGCGCCGTCGCTGAACAGGCCGCGCGCGATGATCGAGGGATCGGGCTGCTCGAGCGCCAGGAACCAATCGACCGGGATCGGCAGCGTCACGGTCCCCTGCGAACGATGATGATAACGCCCGCGCTCGGCCGGCGTCCATTGCTGTTCCAGCCACATCGTCGCGCCTGCCGCGCCATACGCGGGTATGTCCGGCTTGACCGCCGGCGCGATGGCTGGCGTGGCCTGCGTCAGCGATGCGCCGGCAGCCAGCACGAGGCCGGCCAGCAGCGTGGGGATATGCCACGAGCAAGTCATCGCATTCTCCGGGATAAATACCATCGCAAGCTGCGCCGACTCCATGTCAGAGTCCATAGAAATATGAAAAGTCGATGCAGAAACGACTGTTACGTTTTCTTGACGCCACCTCGGCGTATGCGGATACTCTATTACGAGTCGTGGTCGGGGCAGGCTGACCGCATGTCGCAGGATCATGCGGACGGTTTCGCATGGCCCCACATCGGGGGACGGCGGAAATGGGCAGGACGGATCGGTGCAGATAAGGCCGGCCCCGCTCGCATGGCTGGCACTCTCGGCGCTGCCGGCAACGGCCGCCGGGCCGATGTCGACGAGCGCCCGGATCTACGATCTCGGCCCGGCGGCACAGGCGCTGCATCGCCAATGGCAGGAGCGCGACGGGGGCTTCGTCATCGCGATCGACCGGATTCGGCTGGCACCGGCTCGGGGGATGCGCGAAGCGGCCGTCGCGGGCCATTTCAGATTGCCGCTACGCGATCGGGTGCTGCTGGGCGGGCGCGAGACGCATGTCACCGTCATATGGTCCGCCGCCAAGGAGGGCTGGGCCGAGGGCCAGGTACAGATCGAGGTGAACGGCATCCTGCGTCGCGCGACGAGCCGCCCCGTGGCGGCGCCCGCCGCCGGAGAGCGGCTCACCGTCGTGGTGCCGGCGGTGGCGGCGCGCGCGCGCGACGGCTTGTGGATCGACGTATCTCTGATCGCCCGGCAGCGCGGCATGCACAGCGCCGGACGGATCGGCATCGACGCGCTCGAAGTGGGGGTGCGGCCATGACGTTCCAGTGGTTCGGCGGAACGAGGATACCGGCTGGTCTCGATCACGGCCCCCTCATCGACACCGCCGAGAGCGACTATATCGCCCGGCGACGCACGGCGGTGGGCCGGCCCGACCCGGCCGGCGTGCCGCCCGCGCCGCCGATCGGCCTGGCACTATCGGGCGGCGGCATCCGGTCCGCCACTTTCTCGCTCGGCGCGCTTCGCAGCCTCAGCCGGCTGGGCTTGATCCACCGCTTCGACTATCTCTCCACCGTATCCGGCGGCGGTTATACCGGCGCCTTCTACGCCAGCCTGTTCACCCCGGCTGATCTACGCGGCGCAAACACCAGCCCGCTGCATCCGCTCAACACCCGGCCCGATCCGCTCGGCACCGATATCGGTCAGGCCGGGATCCGCCACCTGCGCGAGAGCGGCCGCTACCTGCTGCCGGGTGGCACCGGCGATGCCGTTCGACTGGCGACGATCAGCATCCGGGGCTGGCTGGCGATCCAGCTCGTCATCGGCATGTCGCTGCTGGCTTTCTTTCTGTGCCTCAGGGTGATGCAAGCGCTCGTGCTGCACAGCCCATGGCTGAAAAGAGCCGAACTGTGGATGGTGGAAGGTGGCTTCATGGCCTGGCTGTGGCCGGCGCAGTGGATGCAGGGCTATCCGCTGGGCCGGACGCTTGTGCTGAGCTGGTTCTGGCCTTTCGTCGTCATGGCACTTCTCATCGTCGCCGCGCTCGGATGGGCGTTCTGGCTGGCCCGGCAGGACAATGTGCCGGAACGATTGTGGCAGCGCCTGCTCGGGCCGAGCTGGTTGGGGGCGATCGGCGTAGCGGCCGCCTGCCTGCTGCCGCCGCGTGGCCCGGGTGCGCTCGACACGATCCTGCTTCTGACCGGCGTGCTCGCCATCGCCGCCGCCGTGGCTTATGTCCTGGCGGAACTCTGCGACATGGCGTTCCGCGCCCGCCAGCATGGCGGCCCGACCGCGCGTATGCCGCGCGAGGAGGAGGATCGCGTCCGTACCCGCCTGACGGACTGGATGACGACATGGGTGCTGATATCGCTGATGCTCGCGGTCGTCGCCCTCGTCGAGACGATCGGGCAGACGATCTACAGCCTCTCTTTCACCGTGGAGGGTCGCGGCGTCACGCTGCCGCTGGCCGGTGGCGCGGCCATCGTCGGCGCCATTCCACTGCTGCGCCGCGTGCTGGGCTGGGTGCAGTCGATGGGCAAGGCGGGCGATCTGGCCCGTCGTTTCGGCCGGCTGATCGCCATCGCGGCGGCGCTGCTGCTGTCGCTGGCGATCCTGGCGTTCTGGGCCACGGTGGCCGAATATCTGGCCTGGCGCGGCGGCGCGATCGGATCGCTGGACGAAGTGAGCCGGTGGGCGGTGTGGCAGCGGCCGGCGACATGGGCGTTCGGCGCAGGCGCATCCGGCGAGGCGGGACTGCGGCTGCTGACGATGGGGTCGATCGCCGCCATTTTCGTGGCGACGGCGATTTCCATCGGCCTGTCGTTCGGCTTCCTGAACCTGTCCTCGTTCAGCGCCTTCTACGCCAGCCGCCTGCGTCGCGCCTATCTGGGCGCGAGCAACGTCGGGCGCACCCTGGAGGGCCTGTCCGCCGATCATGAGGATGCCGGCGACGATATCTCGCTGCACGACTATTACGCGCCCGGCAGCGGCGCGCCGCTCCACCTCCTCAACGTCACCATCAACGAGACGCGCGGCAAGGGATCGTCGCTGGTGCAACGCGACCGCAAGGGTCGACCGATGACGCTGTCACCCGCCGGCTATATCGTGCCGACCGATCGGGAAGAGCGCGTGCTGATCCCCTATCACGGATCGGGCGTGCCGGGGCAAAGTCGCACCGACCTGCCGCTGTCGCTGTGGGTGGCGGTATCGGGCGCCGCATTTTCCACCGCGCTCGGCAGCAACACGTCGCTCGGCTTCTCGTTGCTGGCCGGTCTCTCCAACCTGCGGCTAGGTTATTGGTGGACGCCGCTCGCATCGACCCGGTGGCTGATCGGCCGGCCCATGCAATGGGTGCAGCGCTATCTGGTGACCGAGTTCTTCGCCCGCTTTTCCGGTATCGCCGCCACGCGCTGGTATCTGACGGATGGCGGGCATTTCGAGAATAGCGGCGTTTACGAACTGGCGCGGCGGCGCGTGCCGCTGATCGTGGCGTGCGACAACGGCGCGGACCCGGACTATTATTTCGAGGACATCGTCAATCTCACGCGCAAGCTGCGGATCGATTTCGATACCGATCTCAATTTCCTGCCGCGGGCGCAGCTGGATCTGCTGCTCGGCGCGCGATCAGCCCCCCGCGCCATCTTCGGCGAACTCAGCGAGTTGGTGCGCGTCAGCAAGGACCAGAGCAGCCGTGGCCCCTATGCCGCGATCGCCCGCATCCGCGCGCCGGCCAAGCCGGGCCGGCCCGCCTATCTGGGCACGCTGATCCTGCTGAAACCCCGGTTGAGCGGGCTGGAGATGGCCGACCTCCTCGACTACCACCGCACCAACAGGGATTTCCCGCAGCAGGCGACGAGCGACCAGTTCTTCGACGAGGCACAGTGGGAAAGCTACTACCGGCTCGGCATCACCATCGCCGACCATGTCTTCGCGCCGCCGCCAGTCACGCCGGGCCGGCGCGGCGATCCGGTCTGGTCGCCCGCATCCCTCCGACCGATCGACACCGCCACCTTCCCCTGGTTCGCGGAGGAATGGTCGCGGGAGCCGCAGGGCAGACAGGCGCCACCGGATCCATCGGCTCCGGAACAGACGGTAACGCCGATTACAGGTCTCATCCGTGCAGCATTGAGCGGACTTATGCCTAGGCGCGAGCGAGGGATTTCGGGCCGCGCCGGCATCTGAGCATCCATACGGCGCCTGCAGAGACGCACTTTATCTTCGCTGGATCAGCTTCAGGCACGGCAGCATCGTTGCGTCCGCAGCAAACAACGACTGACAAGAAAACTTCGGGTGACGGTATGAAGAATACGCATCTTCCGCAAATTGACTCATGCCAATATTCTTAGTTTATTTTCTCCCCAGTTTTTTACCCCAGTGCAAATCATATTTCGATACTCTAAGAAACACATGGGTCGCCTGCTTCGCACAAGAGAACACAGTTTCGCCGTAAAAAGCGTAGGTCTTCAGAAAGAAGAGGTGAACCATGGTCTTAGCTCTGAATAGCACTTTGCGCTGGTTGGCTGCGAGCGAGTCGGAAAAAGCTGCGCTCGCAGACATCCAGGGCAACATACTCGACGGGCATGGCCGAAAAGCCACGCGGCACGTCTTCTTGCGGTTCGGCGACGACGCCGCCGCTTCCCGCGCCTTCATCCGCGAACTCGCGCCACTGATCACATCGACGCTGGAACAGCTGACCGAGGCCAGGGCTTTCCGAGAGCACGGGGTGAGTGGCGGGCCGTTCCTCGGCTTCCTCCTTTCCTCCTCCGGCTATGCCGCGCTCGAAGTGGCGGAGAAGGCGCCCGAACCGGACGACGGCGGCGCCTTCGAGCAGGGAATGCTCGCAAGGGCGGATCTGCTGGCCGATCCCGAAGCGGGCGAACTCGACGAGCCCTACCGCCAGCGTATCGATGCCATGGTGCTGATCGGCGGCAACCCCGACGCGGCGGACAGCTGGGGATCGACCGAAACGGAGATTGCCGAGACGAGGGTCGTCAACATCCTGCGGGGACGCGCCGACATCGTCGCGATCGAGGTCGGCCGGGCGATCTTCAAGGACAACGGCACGGACGAGCTCGGCACCCATAAGATCGAAGGCATCGAACACTTCGGCTACGTCGACGGACGCAGCCAGCCGCTGATGCTGGACGAGCTGGTCGAACGGGAGCGCGACGAGAGCGACGGGATCAGCGTCTGGAATCCCACGTTTCCCATCAGCCAGGTCCTCGTTCCCGATCCCGGCTCGCCTTCGACCGAGACCGGCTTCGGCAGCTTCTTCGTGTTCCGCAAGCTCGAACAGGACGTGGCCGGATTCAAGGCGCGCGAGGAGGAAATGGGGAAGGACGAGGCCTTGGGCGCCATGGGCGAACTCATGGGCGCAACCCTGGTCGGGCGCTTCGAGGACGGCACCCCGGTGGGGCTGCAGCGGGACGACGGCGGCGACAACCCGGTCATGAACAACTTCGACTATGCCGGCGACCCCGACGGCCTGCGGTGCCCGCTCCACGCGCACATCCGCAAGACCAACCCGCGGGGCGACAGCGTGCGCGAGTTCGGCGTCAGCCTGGAGGAGGAGCGCTCGCACATCATGGCGCGCCGGGGCATGACCTACGGCCGGCGAGACCGCGTGGTGGACCCCGCGGACAAACCGCACGGCGGCGTCGGGCTGATGTTCATGTCGTTCCACAATAACCTGGCGACCGGGTTCGAATTCACGCAGGCGAGCTGGGCCAACAACCCGGGCTTCGTCCGGGGCGGCACCGGCCGCGATCCGGTAATAGGACAGCGTGGCTCCGCCGCGGCCGAGGAGCTGACCGTCCGCACCACCTGGGGAAAGCGCGATGCCGAGACCGCCAAGGCGAGCTTCGGCGAGTTCGTGCGTCACAAGGGAGGAGAGTATTTCTTCGCCCCGGCGATCAGCACCCTGCGCGCCCTCTAATATAAGGCGGTTCGGCGCCGACGTTCCGGCCGGCCGCAAGGCCGCGCCCGGCCGGAACGCCCGATCGCTGCACGTCGTCTGCGCCCCGCCTTGCGGCGTTGCCCACATCGGGGGGCGAAAGCGAGGCCGCCACCATCATACCGTGTTTTCGCAATTCGGAGATGCAGATGAACCACCACCTGAGACCATCCGGCGAGGCCAACCCTGCCAGGATCGCCGCCCGGCGGACGACCGCGCTCGTCGCGGCGCTGTTCGCGGCAACGGCTCTCGCGGGCTGCGCAAGGACGGTGTCCTCCGCCGACCTCACCGGCTTCGGCACCGCTGCGGCGGCGCTCCAGAGGCAGACGGATGCGAACTTTGCCGGAGCCGACCGCATCGCGCGTGCGGCGGCGGTGGACCGTTTCGTACGCTCTGGCACGGTCGGATTGACGGAGAAGCCGTTCCCGCCGGCCGTCCCGCCCGACGTGGCGGCCGCCTGGCGCTCGGCACTCTTCTACCTCGAGCGCTACGGCCTCTTGCTGGGCACGCTCACCGATCCTCAGCAGGGAGCGCAGACGACGGACGCCTTCAAACAGCTCGGCGTCGAGTTGAACGGCGGCGGCGTGGGCGCCGGCATCTCTCCCGGGGTCGCGGCGGCGTTCTCGTCGCTCGCCGGGGCGCTCGTGCAGGAGGACGCCCGGCGCAAGGCGCTTGGCGTCCTGCGACGCAACGATCCGCACGTGAGGGGACTGCTCACCGCGATGGCGGAGGCCATCGGCGCTACTGACGGTGAAGGCCTTCGAGGCACGGTCGCCGCGGCCTGGACCGCATCCACCGGGGCGCTGCAGCGCACCTACGCCGTTGCGGCCACGCAGCATGACGAGGCGCACCAGCGGTCGATCATGAACGAGTACCTGTCCGCGCTCGGGCGCCGTCAGGCGCAGCTGAACGACCTGGCGGCGCTCAGGCAGTCGTTCCTCGCCCTCGCGGACGCGCACTCCGCAGCGGCCGACGGCTCCAAACGGCCGGTTGGCGAGCTGCTCGACGTGATCGAAGGGAGACTGGACGAGGTCCGCGATCTCGCCAAGGACATCGGGGAGGAGGGCGCGCGATGAGCGATGCAAGCAGCACCGGAACGCCGCCTGCCGCCAATCCGGACCTGAAAGCGATGCACAGTTCCCTGGTAGCCCTCGTGGTGAAGCTCAACGCGTCGATCGACGACGCCCAGACCTCCGCCCAAGTCATCGCGATCACCGACGAGATCGCCGAGGTGAACGCGCGGGTCGGGGCCGTGGGACGCCAGCTGCTCACGCAGCAGACGGCGGCGATCAGACGCGGAGCGGCCGCGGTCGCCGAGGCGATTCCGGAGGTCGAGGCCGCGATCAAGAAGTTCGACGACATCCGCGCCTTCGTCGGCGGCGTGACCAAGTTCCTCAGGATCGTGGACAAGGTGATCGACGTGGCGAAGGTGGTGATCTGAGTTCGGTACCATGCACGGGTGCGTGAACGGCAGTTCCAGCCGGAGATCGGTCCGGCACTGTTCTATGCCGGGGCTGCAAACTACATGATCCCCAAAAAGGGACAGCGCCCTGCCACTTGAGTGGCGGGGAGTTGTCCGCAGAATCATAGAGAGGCCGGCCCTTGCGTGTCAGAAGCCGTGGCGAACGGTCACGAACACCTGCCGCGGCGCGCCTGCCAGCAGCGTCTGGTTGTCGCCGCTGGCGCCGAAGCCGTTCGAGCCGATCGTCGACACATACTTCTTGTCCGTGAGATTGGTCACGCTGCCCTCGATCGCGAAGCCCTTGAGCGCGCCGTCGCCGAAGGTGTAGCCGATCGTCGCGTCCACGATCACGCGACCCTTTACCGACACGTCGTTGAGGAAGCTGAAGTAGCGTTTCGACATGTAGTCCGCGCCGACGCGGGCGAGGAACATACCGTCGTCATAGACGATCTCGCCCTTGAGCAGGTGCTTCGGTGAGTCCGGCACCGTCTTGCCCTTCGTCGCGATGGCGATCTGGCCCACGCTGCCGAACGCCGCGCTGATGACGTCGTCGCGATACTCGGAGCGATTGTACGAGTAAGAACCGAGCAGGGAGAGCGCGGGCATCACCTTGTAGAGCGCGGTGAACTCCACACCGTAGTTCCGCACAGCGCCCACGTTCTGCAGCGTCGTCGGGTTGCCCGCGCCGCCGGTGCCGTTCGGCAGCGACAGCAGCCGGTTGGTGAAATCGACGTAGTAGCCGGCGATCGATCCCTGGAAGCCGTTCATGCGGAAGCGCGCGCCGCCCTCGTAGGTATCAGATCGTTCCGGCTTCAGCGTGCTGCGGATCAGGTCCAGCCCCGCCTGCGTCGTGGCGAACGGCGATCCGCCGACCGCCGCCGAGGTGAAGGCGCGCATGTTCTGGGTGAAGCTGGCGAACACCTCCGTCGAGTCGCCGATCCTGTAGAGCGCGCCGGCCTGCGGCAGGAACCAGTCCTTTGCCTCGATCCGGCCACTGGCCAGCGTGCCGACGATCTTCGTCGCGTCGTTGGTCACCTTGTAGCCATTCCAGCCGCCCGACAGCGTCAGGTCGCCGAGCGCCAGCTTGTCCGCCACATAATACATCATCGTCTGCGTATCGAACTTGGCGTCGAACTGCGTGAAGAACGGGTTCTTCTTGTACTGGAGCGTCGGCAGCGACGGCGTCGCCTGATCGGCGAGGCCGTAGAACCGGCGGGCATTCTCGAAGTCGTTCGATTCGTACCAGCCCCCGATCTCCAGCCGGTTGGCCCCCGCTTCGTAGGCGATATGGCCGAGCGCGCCGCCGCGACGGATATCGTATTCGGTCGTCCGGACCGAGATGGCGGCCCCGCCCGGCGTCGGCGTGTACGGCAGATACCAGACGCCCTGGCCGTGGTTGTCGTGATAATAGCCGGTCAGCTTCAACGACAGATGCTCGGTCAACTGGCCGTCGAAGGTCGCGCCGGCGAGATAGTCGCGCCGCAGACCGCCGGCATCGAAATACACATCGTCCACCGTCTTGTACGGGGCCGGGAAGACGGTGCCGAGCGACGGATACGGCCGCGCCCCCGCACCGGCATTCTGGTTCGCGTAGATCTTGGCGAGTTGCAGCGCGAGCGGGAAGTCGTTCGAGATGTTGTCGTTGTCGTAGCCCAGCCGGTCGATCAGATCGAGGCTGAGATCCTGGTAATCCTGCTCGCGCCGGTCCGAGAAGTTGAAGAAGGCGGTGATCGATCCGCGATCGCCGACATCCTGGACGATCTTGGCATTGACCTGATGCTGCTTCTGCTCGCCATAGCCCTTCCACTTGTCGGTCTTGAGATAGGCGTAGCTCAGATAGCCCTTCAGGCCGTTGCCGGTCACGTCGCCGCTCTCCAGCCGGACGAAACCGCGGTAGGTGGCGTCGCTGCCGTAGGTCGCCGAGCCGACGAGGGCGAAGACGTCGCCCGGCTTCACCGACGTGAACTCGATCGTGCCGCCCAGATTGCTGGTCGAAGCGGTGCCGAGCGCGCCGGACCCCTGCGCCACCGAGGCGCCGCCGGTGTTCTCGGAGATGATCGCGCGGCTGATGTGCAGGCCGTTCGAGTTGCCGTAGCTCATGTCGCCGAGCGGCACGCCGTCGAGGGTGAAGCCGAGCTGGTTCTGGTTGAAGCCGCGCAGCGTGATGCGCGAGGACCATTCGTAGGCGCCGAACGCGTCGGCTGCCTGGTAATTCACGCCGGGCAGCTTGCTGATCGCCTTGATCGCGGTGGTGCCGGGCGTGAGGCGGGTGATGTCCGCGTTGCTCAGCGTCTGGACCTGCCGTGCCTGCCCGAACCCGAGCACCACGATATCGGAGCCGCCCGCCTCTGCCGCCACATCGGTGATGGCGAGCGTGTCGGCGGCTTGCGCCTGCGCCATCGTCGGCAGGCAGGCGAGCAGGGCGGTTCCGGCAAGCAGCCGGCGCGAAAGATCAAGCATGGAAGGCCCCCGGGATTGGCGCAGTTGGTCCGCGCGCTGGGTGGCTCATGGCCCCCGGTGATTGCCGCGTGATGACCCGTCCGCGTCAGTTTGATGGCGACCGTCGGTCCGCCGGGCTGTCAGCTCGTCAGCCGCCGTGCCCCGCGCGCCACGCCTGCCGCGTGCCGCGCCGCGATGGTGCGCGAGGGTTTCAGGACGGTGTCGAGGAACAGCCACTCCGCATCGGCCCGGTCCTGCGTCAGCCGCACCGTCATGTAGCCGCGGCGGCTGGTCTCGGCCCATTTCAGCTCCGGGCTGGCGCCCACCAGACCCCGTGCCACGGCGAGCGGATCGGCCCCGCCCAGTTCCGCCTCGAACCCCGGCGAGGTGACGCTGTGGCCACCGAACTCGACGCCGGCGGCCACTCCCTGCTCGGCCAGATCGAACGCCCACGCATTGTGGCTGTCGCCCGACAGCACGACGAGATTGGCGTCGGCATCCAGGCCGTTGCGCAACACACGCGAGCGCGCGGCGGGATAGCCGTTCCAGCTGTCCATGTTGAACGGCAGCCCGATCGCACCGGCGGCAATGCCCGCCCGGATGAAGTCGCGTGCCCGGTCCCCGCCGCCCGGCGGCAGCCAGTCGAGCGCGGCGGGCGGCATGTGGGTGATGCCCATGTTCACCTGCTGGGCGAGCACCTGCCAGCGCGTCTCTCGCGCCGCCGCGCGCATCCGGTCGGCGAACCAGCGTTCCTGTGCCGGGCCGAACAGCGTGTGCGCCGGGTCCTGCCACGGGCCGTCGCGAAACGTCTTCAGCGCCGCGGCAAGATCGGCGCCGTTGCCGATCGCGGCCGCCAGATCCACCTGTCTCGTGCGCGCATCGAGCCGTTCCTCCGGGCGGAACAGCACGGCGAGATCGCCGATGCGGTATTCGGCCCAATCGCTGTCCGACACCGGCATCCACTCGCGATAGGCGCGTACCGCCGCCGCCTTGCGCGCCTGCCACGGGCCTTCGGTGGCGGGATCGTGATTCTCGGCGCCGCCTTCCCAACTGTCGTTGGCGCTCTCATGATCGTCCCACATCGCGATCATCGGCAGGCGACGGTGCAGCGCGCGCAGATCGGGGTCGCGGCGGTAGGCCGCGTAGCGCGCACGATAATCGGCGAGATGGACGGTCTCGCTCGCCGGCTCCACCTGTCGTCCGGCGACCGCCGCCAGGGGATAGGTGCCGCGCCGGTACTCGTAGAGATAGTCGCCGAGGTGCAGCGCCAGATCGAGGTCGTCGCGCGCTGCGGCATGGCCGTATGCGTTGAAGAAGCCGAACGGCAGATTGGAGCAGGAGAAGATGCCCAGGTTGAACTGCGCTGTCTCTCCCACGGGCAGCGTGCGGGTGCGACCAGTGGGGGAAACGTTGCCGTCCGGCGCCACGAAGCGATAGAAATACCAGCGGCCCGGAGTCAGACCATCCACGACGAGTTTGGCGGTGTGATCGCGTTCCGCACTTGCCGCGACGGTGCCGCCGCCCGCGACGCGGGCAAAGTCCGGCAGTTCGCTGACCTCGACCGTCAGACGAACCGGGCCGGACCGGCCGACATAGCGGGTCCATACCAGCACCGATGTCGCCGAAGGTTCGCCGCTCGCGACATCATGCGTGAAGCCGAGGCCGAGGCCGGCCCCATGCGACGGTGCCGCCAGCGTCGCGATGCCCGCCGATGCGAGGCCCAGGAAACCACGGCGCGGTAACGAGATCATCGGCATTCTCCACGGCGCCGCGCCAGTCCGGCAGCGATGCCGGGTTGCTAGCGCAGAGCCGTGTCAGGTCGGTGACGTGACCGAACGCTCGGAATAGTAATGACGATTCCTGTTCCCTGCCGGGATCGCACTGATGGGGAGGTGTATTCCAGACCATCATGCCGGGGAGCCGAACGAAGCGGCCAGTCTCTATCCCGCCGCCTGGCCGACACTAGGGTCAGGACCCATTGATGTGATCGTCGCGATCTGATTCAGGCTCCGCAAGGAGACCGGGATGAGTGACCTGTTTTGGCTGACGGATGAGCAGATCGAGCGGCTGCGGCCGTTCTTTCCCAAGGGCCACGGGAGGCCGAGGGTAGACGACCGGCGGGTGCTGAGTGGCATCGTATTCGTCAACCGCAATGGGCTGCGCTGGCGAGATGCACCCAGCGAGTACGGCCCGCACAAGACGCTGTACAATCGGTG
>NZ_VNIM01000033.1 GCF_007785815.1 Alterirhizorhabdus solaris
CATCGCGAAGATCGCCCACGACTGGCCCGCCAGCCGCTGGGACGAACTCATGCCATGGAACTGGCCCACCGCAACGGATCAGAACATCACGCAAGCCGCGTAACACGCGTCTTCAGGCCACGCTTACCAAGCAGCACCGGATGTGGTAAAATATCCGCTGTCGGACGTGGCTTTCCTGTCAGGGCGAGCCGCGTCGTGAGCCTTTCCTTCTCGGCCTCGCGCTCGGTGATCATATTCTGCAGGACCGGGCTCGCTAGCCCGGCAAGCGGGTTCTGGTACAGGTTGCCGAGCTCGAGCTTGACCTGGGCCAGTCGCACCTCCGCTACCGTATCGCGGTGCTCCTCGCCTTTAGCCAGCAACGCCGCTTCGCGACGGAATTCGGCGACGAAAAGCCTGCTATGGTCCTCGGTCAACAGGTGGCTTTGCAGGATCGCCAGCGCCGCGGTCTCGAGCGGTGCCTTGCGAGCCGATACCGTGTTGCCGCACGTTCCGCGTTCCTTCTGCCCGGCGCACCGGTAATAATCCTTGCCGGAGATCGTGTAATTAGACCCGCAGCAGCTGCACTTGATGAGGTCCGTTCGGCTGGGATTGGCCTTGATGTGCGCGGTGGCGCCGAGGTCATCGGCGATGAAGGCACGCAGCAGATCGGCATCATAGGCGGCGTCGGCGATGACGTGGCCGACGCCTTTGAGACCTGTCAGCAGCGCCTCGGCTTGCGGACGATCACCCCATTGTCCAGGCGTCGGATGGATCCGGATCGGCAGGCCGATGGCGTCGACAGCGGCATGCAGCTTGGTCGTCAGGCCACCGCGGGAGCGGCCGATCGCGGCAGCTTCAGCCCCCCTTTTGCACCACTCGCATCGGCATGGGCCTTCGAAATGGTGCTGTCGATCAGGATGTATTCGAAGTCCGGCGTGTCGGCCAGGCTATGGAAAAGCCGTTCCCACACACCGGCATGCGACCAGCGCCGGAACCGTGCATGCACGCCTGTCCACTTGCCGAATACCTCCGGCAGGTCGCGCCAGCGTGCCGCGTTCCCCGCCATCCACAGGATCGCGTCCACGAACAGCCGGTTGTCCACGCCGCTGCGCCCTCGCGTTCCTTCCCGACCGGGCAGATATCCGGCGATCCGCTGCCATTGCTCGTCCGTCAGCGTGCGTCTGCTCATCGGCTGGCTCCTTCGCCAGCCTTGAATCAGAACTGCCGCCTAAATGGAATCCCAAATGCAGACGCGGCCTAGCGCCTTGGCAATCGAGATCGAGGCACCGAACGGCGCCGTCTCACCATCGACATCCACGTCGTCGGCCCCCGTAGTGCCGACGAACGACGCGCCGTCCTGGATGCCAGCTGCGGCGAGCACGTCGCACAGTGCGACGCCGGTCCACGCCGCATTGCCGATCGCGCCCACGTTCCAGGGATCGCCCGAAGTCTTTTCCACGTCATGAAGATGTGCCCGACGATTGCCGGCGCACTGCATGGTCGCGGTCACGGTCCGGGTCGCAAATGCCGTTTGAAGTTCGGCAACCGTGTAGGAGCGCGGGCGGTCGACCAAGCCGTCCAGCGCTATACGATGATCGTCGGCCAGCGCCGGCGTAGGTCCGTGACTGCGGATGTAGAAATTCGCCTGCGGCGTGAGGAAAGACGCGATCAGTTTATCGGGGGGCGTTTCCGCATTGAGCGGCTCCGGACAGCGGAGGATCAGATTCTGTTCGGCGCGATCGGATGCGGTCATGCAAGCCGCCTACCATGAAGATATCAATAGCGAAATCGATCGTTTGGCTGGGCGATGTCACCCATACTCTTTCGGTAACCTATCGCTTTCTAGAAGCGGGAGAAGCGATCGCTATGCCGTCGCGCGACAGGCGCCGAGCGCTAGCTATGCGCCTTTCCCATACATCGACGCGGAGTGGCTGAGCTTTCTACGACGGCTTTCGGCTGAAGCCGTCGTTTACGACCCGCGACTTGAATGACGGCTTTGTCCCAAACCAGCCGTCAGCGAGGGTACCTGCCGAGGATGCAAGCAGGGCAACTTCCGGGATCGGCAGATGGACCGCTCGACGGCAAGTTTGTGGATAGCGGTTCCCGCCTGAAACCGATGGCGGCCGTCAATCGAAGGTGCATTCCGAGTGACAGTCCGCCCCTACGACTGTGGCGGCGATGGTGGCTAGGTGCGGATGATGGGTGAAGAACAACTCCTGCGTCGAGCGTGCCAGATTAGCGAGCACGCGAAACCCGGCCTCGGCGCGCGCATCGTCGAAATTCACGAACAGATCGTCCGCCTGAAACGGCAGACGCACCCCCGCCTCCACCGATTGCTCCACGGCTGCAAGGCGCAGCGCGAGGAATAGCTGGTCGGTGGTGCCTTCGCTCATCGCCCCGACATCGACAATCGTCCTGCCATCATCGCGCAGGCCGTCGAGCCGGAGGCTATCTCCGTCAAGGTCGACTCGGAGTTCGGGATATCGGCCCAACGTCAACGTCGAGAATAATTCGCTTGCACGGAGCAGCATCGGCCGCAGCAGCAGGTTCCCCCTCGACCGCCGCAAAGGCGAGTCTTGTCTCGCCAATTATCGTGGCTGCCGCAGTGACCTGCGAACTCAGATCGGCAAGTTCGCCGACGAGCGCCATTGCACGATGCTCGACGTTGTCCGGGTTCGCCGCATCCCAGTCCGCGACGAGGTCGAGTAGAGCGAGGCCATCGCCGGCTGAAGTGACTTGCCGCTCGATCTCCGCCGGTTCCTCACGCAGACGCCGCAGCGCACGAGAGTCCTCCACTGCCGCAGCCAGATTGTCCCCAGCGACGAGCCCGGCATCGTCATAAGCCGGCGCCAGGCTCTGTATCGCGACAGTGTGAGCAGCGGAAGCGGCGTCGATATCCCGCTGGAGGCGCTCCCGCTGGGTGGCGAGATCGGCCAGTCTTCGCTGCGCCTCGCGCGTCGTATCCAGTCGGGCACGTAGCGCTGCGAGTATCACCCCGGCATCGCCTTCAGCGGTCTCGCCGACGTCCGCCGCAAGCGCGGTCAGATCGGCCTCGAACCGGCCGATATCGGCATCTATGCCATTGATGCGCGTGTCGGGCAGGGCGATCGCGTCGAGATCCGCCCGTAATTCCTCGAAAAGGGCAAGGCGGGCGTCAGCCGTCGCGATGGCAAGGTCAAGTCCGGCATCGATGATCGCACCTTGCCAGTCTGCGGCAATCCGATCCGCTTCCGCAGTCGCCTGAGCCGAACGGCGGCGCTGCTCGTCGAGAGAACGCTCGATCTGGCGCAGTTCGGCGCGGTCTTCGCGGAAGGCGGCATCGCGCGCTTCACCGTCCCGCCGCAGTACCTCCGCACGAGCAAGCACCGGCGTGAGCCGCACCGGGTCAGCCACCGGCTCGCCAGGCATCGATGCGGTTAGGCCCTATGGGTCGCGGCGCGAGTGGCCAGTTCGGCCGCTGCGGCATCGCGCTGCGCAGTGGCGGTGGTGGCCGCATCGAGCGCCGCACGTCGGGTCGGCGTCCCGGCAGGCGATCCGCGCGCTGGTCGAAAAGGGGGTTGTGCACCCGGGTAGCGCCCGCGGCGGCAAGCGGCGGGAGATGCAGCTTTCACGGGAACTTGTTCGCGATGATGGAGATCGCGTCGCCCACAAATGGCAATGTAGTGGCCCGGAACGCACAACTCCCCCGAAGCGGTTGCTTCGGGGGAGTTGCAAATTCAGATGGTTGCGGGGACCCGCACCGGACGGCATCACACTTCCCCGGTGATTGAGATCTAGTGCGCTCCGGTTGAATGGCCTCATGGACTTCGGGCGACGAACGTGACGTCGACCGGTTGCCTCCCCATCGGGATAGTGGCTGCGATCCGGTCGCCGGGTCTCACCGAGCCGGTGCTGGTGAAGCTGGTAAGTTCGGCGTCGATTTCTCGGGATGCTCCGGGAGGGAGATCGAGCTTCGCTGGATTGTCGCTCCCGTTCTCCAGCGCGAAGATGACGTGGGGCCTATCGTTGTCCGCACGCGCATCGGTAAGGTCGACGCCGGTGGCATCGACGGCGGTGCGCAGTGCGGCTTCGCCGGCGGCATGGCTCATTTTCAGCCCGCCGATCGCGATCATTCGTGGTGCCTGGCCGACGTTCCGGTAGGCGATCCTCATGGAATTCTCACCGGTGGAGGACCATCGTGCCGTCACCTTGGCGCTTATGTCTCCCTCGACGACCGTCACGGATCGATCCGGCCCAGCTTCCATCCCGGCCGAGGGCACGGGTTCGAGGGGGCCACCCGCGCTTCGCTGACAGGATGACGTCAGCAGCAGGACGGCCGCCATGGCTGGCACGAGGAAGCGCGGTTCCTTCATCGCGCCCGCACCAGCCCGGCAACTGGGCCTGAGAGCTTCCGCCTCGTCTCGCTGTTCGCTCCGCCGAGGTCCCTGTCGACCTTCAGACCGTTGCGGCGCTGGAACTCTGCCACCGCGTCGAGAGTGGCGCTGTTTCCCCGTCCCACCAGTCCGTCTGCGTGGCGTGCCTCGAGGTAGCCCAGCGCGACCAGGTGCTCCTGCACGGACTTGATGACGGCGTCCCCGCCTGTGGGCAGCGCCAGTGGCTTGTAGACCGCGTTGCGGTTGCTGGCCCTGATGACGTCGCGCACGTAGGGAAAGCGGGCGTCGTGCTCGGAGCGGCCGCCACCGTGTACCCCGGGGCCGAAGTCATGGATGCGCAGTCGTCCCTTGCCGATCGCAACCACCCGCTCGGTCTCCGGCATGTACCAGCTCTCGATTAGCGACGCCTGCTGCTCGACGTTGAACGTCGCCCAGTTCCTGCCGATCGCGTCGGCTGGAAACGGATAGGCGGTGCTCCTGTGGCTTCCCCAGCCCTTCCACTCGCGCTTCCTCCAGATGTCGCGAACGCCGCTGCTGAGCTGCGCCCACATCGACTGCGCCATGTAGAAGGTCGGCCAGACGCCGTTCTCTCCCTGCCATGCGTGGCAGAGTTCGTGGATCAGGGTTGATCTGCGAGCGGCAAAGTCGACGATCCCGCCGAAACCCTCCACCCAGTTGATCGCATAGTCGAACCTGGGGGCGTTGTCCTCCATGCTGGCGAGGGTGACCGCCCCGCCGAGGTCGAGGTCGGTGATGAAGATGCGGTCGAATGGCAGGGTGGAGGCATATACGCTCTGCGCCAGAGCGATCTCCGCCGGGGCCATCTGTCGGGCACGAACCACGCCAGTCTCCATTGCTCGCCGAACTTGGATGGGCTCGGTGAATGTCCCTTCCCACCGCCCGCTGTCAATCATCCTGCCTTCGCACCCGACGTGCTTGGCTTCGATGCCGGAGGAGATCCCGCAGGTCATTCCGTTCGGAGGTCAGGCTCGTGCGGGTATGCGCGTTCCTTCTTGAGGGGAGATAATGACCATCGGCTCAGTTATCGCCGCTGCACTGGTTCGCGGGAGTCGAGTGCCTGAACGACCGGATGAGCTGAACGGGGGGGGCGTCCATGGTCCTAGAATCGGGATTTCAAGCTGGGCATACGTGGGGCGGTCCGCATCACCGTCATGTCCGTCCGCCCACTCATGGCGGCTTCGCCATTACCGCATCACGACCGCCGCGCGATTGCGCCCTGGCATGTCGGCACGCTCCGCGTAGCAGAGTCGTCGCCCGCCGGTCGGCGGGCCGAGGCGTCGAAGCTTCGTCTGTTAGAACGGTCGCAAGACCGCCGGTTGCTTCTTTGGGACCGGGTGGCGGGCGCGCATGTCCAGGCCCTCTAGCTAAAGGCGTCCGCGCTCGTCTAACAGCGGGTTTCGAACATCCGGTCACCAGGGACCGGCGTCGCCTCGATGATGAAGGGCGACGCCGCCGGTGACGCGGCGCCGTCCGACGATGGGGCGCGCACGATGTACATCACCGCTTTCCTTCCTCAGCCGCCTCGCGGCGGTCGTTCGTCCGCATCAATGGAGTGCAGCGAGAGAGATATCAGGTTGGGAATGGTGGCGACCGCCCTGCTGGCGACCGCTAACGTGACCCCCGTTTTTTCCTCCAGTTGGAGCTAGAGTCCGGCCCCTCGAAGGGACGGACAGATGAAGCGGAAGCAGTTTTCGGAAGAGCAGATCATCGGCATCCTGAAGGAGGCCGAGGCGGGTGCGGTGGTGACGGAGCTGTGCCGTAGGCACGGCATGTCGAGCGCGACATACTATGCGTGGAAGGCCAAGTATGGCGGACTGGAGGTATCCGACGCGAAGCGTCTGCGGGCGCTTGAGGAGGAGAACGCCCGGCTCAAGCGGTTGCTCGCGGACACGATGCTCGACAATGCGGGGTTGAAAGACCTGCTGTCAAAAAAGTGGTGACGCCCGCCGCGAAGCGGCAAGCGGTTGCGCATCTCCAGGCAACGCTGGGGATGAGCGAGCGGCGGGCGTGCATGGTTGTCGGGGCGGATCGCACGAGCATGCGGTATCGCTCGTGCCGGGCGGATGATGGCGACCTGCGGTCGCGGCTTTGCGAACTGGCGCAGCAGCGCCGGCGGTTCGGCTATCGACGGCTGCACGTCCTGCTTCGCCGGGACGGCATCACGATCAACCGCAAGAAGACCCGGCGGCTCTACCGCGAGGAGGGACTGACGGTCAGGCGCCGAAAGGGGCGGAAGCGGGCCGTCGGCGCGCGGGCGCCCGCGCCGGTGCGGGCGCTTCCCAACCAGCGCTGGAGCCTGGACTTTGTCCATGATCAGATGGCGACTGGTCGGCGTTTCCGTATCCTCAACATCGTCGACGACGTGACGCGCGAGTGTTTGCGGGCGGTGCTCGATACGTCGATCTCGGGCAAGCGGGTGGTGCGCGAGCTTGCCGAGCTGATCGCCAAGCGCGGTGCGCCGAAGATGATCGTCAGCGACAACGGGACCGAGCTCACCTCGAACGCGGTGCTCGCCTGGTCGGGTGATGCCGGCGTCGAGTGGCATTACATCGCACCGGGCAACCCGACTCAGAACGGGTTCGTCGAGAGCTTCAACGGTCGCATGCGTGACGAGCTGCTCAACGAGACGCTGTTCTTCACGGTTCGCCAGGCCCGGGAGATCCTCGCCCGTTGGGTCGACGACTACAACACCGAGCGGCCGCACTCCTCGCTTGGCTACGCCACCCCGGCAGCGTTCGCCGCCGAACTCGAACAGCAACTGGCGGGGTTAACCCCGCCAGTTGCTTCACCCGCGCACCTGCGCGACAACAACGGTCGGTCTCTGGTTGCCGCTGGATGAAAGACGGGGGTCACGTCACTCCTCGCTTGAAGAACCCTAGCTTAGACTGGCGGAGTTCAGGGGAGCACGGCACTTCTCCTGTCCCTTCGGCAGGGACCGCTTGAGAGGTGAGGCGCGGTCATCGAGGTAGCACCGGTGCAAACGCCGGTGTTTAGACCGGTGTTAGCGACGCCGCCGACATCAGCGACATCGCCGGCGCGCAGGTGATCCTGGATGCGACCGGTCGCGACCGCTTTCGCTTTCTGCTCATTTCGCTTACGCCTGCCCGGTCAGAGAGGGGCGCGACGGGATCGCGTGCCTAGCGCCAGGGGGGAAGCCGAACATGCGACACGCGGGCCTCGCCCTGTTCACCCTCCCGCCGGCGGCGGCACGGTGACGGTGCAAGATATCCCGCCACGCCGATCAGCCGGCCGGCGCCTGCGGCGCGTCCTGCTCTGGGTCTCGGTCGTGGTGCTGGTGGTCCTGATCGGGTTGGGCATGTGGCTCGCGCCGATGCTTTACCGCGTCTATCACGGCCTCGATGTCTATGAGACCGTGCCGCCGGCACTGCCGGCCGCCCTGCCCGAGCCGGCGATCCTCATCTTCTCGAAGACGAACGGTTTCCGGGAGGACCGTGCGATCCTCGCGGCGAACAAGATGTTCCGGGACATCGCGCGCGAGCGCGGATGGGGCGTGTTCGTCACGGAGAACGCCGCCGTGTTCAACCCGGAACAGCTTTCGCGTTTTCGGGCCGTAGTCTGGAACAACGCGTCCGGCGACGTCCTGACCCTGCCGCAACGCAAGGCGTTCCGGGCCTATCTGGAGGCCGGCGGCGGCTATGTTGGGGTCCACGGTGCCGGTGGCGATCACACCTATCGCTGGCGCTGGTACGGAGACGATCTGATCGGCGCGCATTTCATCTCGCACACGATGTTCCCGCAGATCCAGCGCGCGACGATCCGCATCGCCGACCCTGCACACCCGGCGATGGCCGGTCTGCCTCCGGCCTGGCCACGGGCGGACGAATGGTATTCGTTCGATCGCTCGGTCCGCGCCCGGGGCTATCGCGTGCTCGCGACGCTGGACGAGAAAAGCTACCAGCCGACCGACCTGTTCGGTAACGACATCCGCATGGGTGACGACCATCCGATCATCTGGACCCACTGCGTCGGGCGGGGCCGCGCCTATTACTCCGCGCTCGGGCATGCGGCCGACGCCTATGCCGAGCCGCTCGTCCGGCGCTCGCTGGCGAACGCCGTCGCGTGGGCGGCGAGCGAGGGCGCGTGCCGTAACGGGCTGTAGTCGCCGCGACACAGGTTGCGGCCGAACGCTCGCTGGTGCTGCTCAAAGAACGACGGCAACGCCTTGCCGCTGGTGGCCGGCGCGCAGAAGCGAGTGGCGGTGATCGGCGCGATGGCGGATTCGCCGGGCGATACCACGGTGTCGCTGGCCTTTCCGCAGGATGCGGCCAAGGCGGTGACGATCTTCAAGGGAATAAGCGAGCGCCTGAACGGCGTCCAGTTTTCCCGGCTGGTGCAGTCGCCGCTGGCCGGGCTGCGCGGCCCGGCAAAGCTGTGGACTCCGGCGCAGACCGCCGACGAACTGAAGAAGGCGGTCGATCTGGCCCGCCGTTCCGAGCCCGGCGATCCTGCCGGGAGAAGTCGAGGACGATCAACGCAGCGTTGCAGTCTCGGGTGACGGAAAACCGGCCCCGGCCCGTGTCGGGGCGCTATGGTCTTAGGCTGCTTCGGATCTGGAGATTACCACCCACGACTTTGCGCATTTCCGAACAGGCGTTCGGCTCGGACGATGAGAATCTCGGCCACCATATTCGGGGCGATTTGGGCAAGGACACCGGCGGCGACGTACCAGCTGACGATCCGCTGCTCTTGTAACACATCGCCAACGATGACGCGGGCCGCGCGATAGGCGGTGAGCAGTTCGTCGATGTCGCGTATCGCGGCCCTCCACCACTTATCGAACGCCGCCGCCATGATCGTCGGCGCGCCATCACTGTCGAGCAGACCCGCGTGCGTGACGATGAGCTGCGGACCCGTCTGATCGGCCGGATGGTCTCGCTTGCCTCCGGCGCCCCCGTCGCCGCCCGCGGCTTCCACATTGATGCGACCACGCTCGTCGGTGGCCCGTTCAGTCGCGTGCAGCTGAGCGCCGGCGCCGCGGCTCTGACGCTGCTCCCGGCCGATGTTGCCGCACTCGATACCGGCACTCATCCTCTCTGATGCAGACACCCGCGTTCGCCAGATCGATTGCCGCCACGCGCCGGGGCGCCTATCGTCAGGCCGTGCGTAGCCACGAAACGGGTGAGATGAGCGACGGCGGCCTCGAGGCGGTATTACTGGGCAATCGCGCGGCGCTGCTCCGGTTCATCCGCGCGCGCGGCGGACCGGCGGATGCGGAGGATCTCCTGCAGGAGCTCTGGCTCAAGCTGTCGGCGACGCCACCGGCCGGGCCGATCGCCGATCCGCTCGCCTATATCTACAAGATCGCCGACAATATGATGCATGATCGCCGCCGCGCGACCCTTCGCCGCGAACGGCGGGAGACGCAGTGGACCGAAGCTGAAACGGGCGTAACCCCCGAGGCTTCGTCAGCGCCATCGGCCGAACGCATCCTGTCGGCGCGCGACGAGCTTGCGCGTGTGGCGCAGGCCCTGGCCGAACTCGGCGAACGGACGGACCATATCTTTCGCCGCTTCCGCATCGACGGCGCCAGCCAGAAGGTGATCGCGGCCGAGCAGGGCATCAGCCTGAGCGCGGTCGAAAAACATCTCCAGCGTGCCTACCGCGCGATCGTCAGGTTGCACTCCGGCAACGGCGACACGGATGGTGATGCGGGGTTGCCCGATCGGCGGCGTCTTGGCAGCGAGGAACCCAAAGATGTCGCTCGCTGATCCCGTCCTGCTCGACGCGGCTGCCCTATGGGTGGCACGAACGCGTGATGCCTCGTTTCGTGACTGGGACGCGTTCACCGCATGGTTGGAGGTCGATCCACGCCATAACGATGCGTATGAGGCGGCGCTTGATGCGCACGATATGGTCGACGCCCTTGCCGCGCCGCGCGAGGCGGCCGTGCCCGAGACAGACGCTGCGTATCCCGTGACGGCAGCCCGCCGCCGCTGGCATCCGGGCTGGCTCACCGCTGCGGCGGCCGTGCTGGTGGCCGCTGTCGCCGTGCCATCGTACCTGCCGCGCCACGACAGGTACGAGATCGCCACCACCGCTGGCGAGCAGCGCTCGGTGCGGCTCGCTGACGGCACGCAGATCGCGCTCAACGGCGATACGCGCCTCCTGCTCGATCGCGCGAACCCGCGCTCGGCCGTACTCGGTCATGGCGAGGCGAGCTTCAGCGTGGTCCACGATACGGCGAACCCGTTCGTCGTCACGGCCGGTGGCACCCGGATCGAGGATGTCGGCACGACCTTCAACGTCCTGCGCGGCGCAGACGCCACCGACGTGGCCGTGGCGGAAGGATCGGTGCTCTATGATCCGGATGGCGCGAAAGTGAAGCTGGCCGCCGGTGGGACGCTGCACGATCCGGACGGCACCGGCGTGGTCGAGGTCGCGCAGGTCGATCCCGCCACGATCGGGGCTTGGCGCAAGGGCCGCCTGGTCTACCGCAACACGCCGCTCAGCACAGTCGCCGCCGATCTCGCGCGCGCTACAGGACAACGCGTGACGGTGGGGCCGGATGTGGGCGCGCATGCGTTCAGCGGGACCATCATGTTCGGCGGGGTGGCGCCGTCGCGCCTGTTCCGCACCGTCGGCGCGCTGACCGGCACATACGTCACGCGCAACGGCGATGGCTGGCGACTGTCGTCGGGGGCCGGTGCCACGCGCTGATCGGGCGGCTTGTGCCGTCGCGATCGCCTGTGCCGTTGCGTCGCCCGCGGAAGCTGCGGCTCGACGGATCGCGATATCCATCCCGGCCGGGGCGCTCGGTAATGCGATCGCCACGCTCGGCGGGCAGACGGGCGTCTCGATCGGCACGGTAGATCCTGTGCTGAGCAACCTGCCCGTCAGGCGCTTGCGCGGTACGATGTCCGTCGATCAGGCACTGGCCCGGCTGCTGCGCGGCCTGCCAGCGCGCGCGGAGCGGATCGACGCCACGAGCTGGCGGATCGTCCGCGCCGCGCGCCCCGCCAAACCCGTCACTCCACGCTTGCACGCGCCCGACATGCGCAGCGCCGGATCATCGCCGACGGTGGACATCATCGTAACCGCCAGCAAGCGCGATACGGTCCTGAGCGATTATCCCGGAACGGCCTATCTGCTGGATGGCCAGGAACTGGCGCGCCGAGGTGCCAGCGGCACCGATGCCATCATCGCGCGCCTGCCGACCGTGGAGTCGACCGCGCTCGGGCCGGGCCGTAACAAGCTGTTCATCCGCGGCGTCGCGGATTCCAGCTTCAATGGGCCCAGCCAGGCGACGATCGGCGAATATCTCGGCGACGTGCGGCTGAACTATAGTGCGCCGGACCCGAACCTGACGCTGGTCGACATCGGCTCGGTCGAGGTGCTCGAAGGCCCCCAAGGCACATTGTACGGCGCCGCGACGCTGGGCGGCGTGTTGCGGATCGTTCCAAACGCGCCGCAGCTCGCCAGCTTCGCGGTCGCCGTCACGGGCGGCGTCGCAGCCACCGCGCATGGCGCGAACGGCGGCGATCTCTCTGCCGTCGTCAACGTGCCGATCGTCCCCGATGTCGTCGGTCTGCGTGTCGTTGCCTACCGCGCGATCGACGGCGGCTATATCGACGATCCCGGGCGTGGGCTTACCAACATCAACCGCACCGCCACGCGCGGTGGCCGCGCCACCATGCGCGTCCGGCCGGGCGGCGGCTGGACGGTCGATGTGGGCGGCGCCTATCAGGCAAGCAACAGCGACGATGGCCAATATGCCACGCGCGATGTCGGCCCGCTCGCCCGCCGCAGCCGCATCGCCCAGCCATTCGACAACGACTATGCCCTTGCCAGCGTCGCGGCTACGACCGATTTTGGCGCGACGACGTTCCGCGCCTCGGCGGGAATGGTCGCACAGAATCTCGATTCGCGCTTCGATTTCACGCCCGCAAACGGCCCCCTCACGCTGTTCGAGGAAGCCAACCGCATCCGCCTGCTGTCCGGCGAGGTCAGCCTCGCGCGGCGCGGCACGGATGGCGTGGGCTGGATCGTCGGGGTGAGCGCCCTTCACAACGAGGAGCGGCTGACCCGGAACCTCGGCGCGGCGGCAGCGCCAGCGCGTATCCTGGGCGTCCGCAACGAAACCACCAATGCCTCCGGATTCGTCGAGGCTGGTGTCCGCCTCGCCGGGCGGCTCGTCGCGACAGGCGGCGTCCGGCTCGATTTCGCCCATCTGGTGGGTGCGGGCCTCAGCGACATCGCGGTCGCCATTAAGGAGAACCGGCGCAACGAGCTGAGCCTTCTCCCCTCCATCGCGCTCACCTGGCGCCTGACGGACCGCACGACCCTCTTCGCACGTTATCAGGAGGGGTTCCGCCCCGGCGGACTGTCGGTGTCCGGCACCAACGGCACGACGGTCGAGCGCTTCGCCGGCGACAGCCTGAAGATGATCGAGGCAGGCGCACGCTTCCCCGATCTGCTGGGCAGCGGCATCGCCGGGACGACGACACTCTCCTATGCACACTGGGAGAATATCCAGGCCGATCTGGTCGATGCCGGCGGCCTGCCCTTCACAGCGAACGTCGGCACCGGCCGCATCATCGGGCTTGAGGCGTCCCTGTCCCGCCGCCTGATCGCCGGCGTGCGGGGGGAGGCCGCCGTGTTCGTCAACAAGAGCCGGCTGACCCGCCCCGCCGCCTTCCTCATGGCGGGGGACGACCCCGCCTTGCCCAACGTCGCCAAGGCGGGCGGGCGCGCCTCGCTGATGCTCGATCGGCCGCTGTCCGGCCGGCTGACGCTGCCCGGCGATGCGACGCTCCGCTACGTCGGGCATTCACGCCTCGGTGTTGGGCCGTTGCTCGGCATCGTGCAGGGCCATTATGTCGACACGAGCGCAGTGGCGCGTATCGGCACCGCGCGGTTCGGCGTGACCGCCACGCTTTCCAACCTGCTTGACGCACGTGGCGATCGCTTTGCGCTCGGCAACCCGTTCGACGTGGCGAGCGGCCGCCAGACGGTGCCGCTGCGCCCGCGCACGATCCGGATCGGCTTCGATGCCCGCTTCTGAGGCACGCCGGATCGGGCTGGCCCTGCACGATTTTCCGGCGGGCGGCACCGAGCGGATCGCGATCCGGCTGGCGAATGCATGGGCCGGCGCGGGCCGCATCGTCACGATCTACTGCGGATCCGCCCTCGGCCCCGCGCGCGCCGAACTCGCGCAGGGTATCGCAATCGTGGCCGCCGATCCGCCGATCCCGCGTGGCGCGCTGTCGCGATTGCGGCTGGGGCGGTGGCTGCGTGGCCGGCTAGCCACCGATCCGCCCGATGTGCTGGTCGTGCCGGGCAATTTCCATCTGCCCGTGATCATGGCGGCGGGGCGGCTGCCATGCCCGGTGGCGGCAAAGCTCAGCAATCCGTTGCTGCGCGCAGACCATCGTTTCGACAAGCGGATCGCGGGGATCGGGCGGCGCATCGCCACGCATCGGATCGATCGGCTGATCGCCATGTCCCCCGCGCTGGCGGCGGAGGCGGAGGCGCTGCTCGGCCGCGCCTGCGTCCCCCTTGCAGAGCCGATCCTGTCGGCCGATCCCCGCACGCCGGTCCGTCCCGATGGGCCGCCGCTCGTGCTGTGCGCCGGTCGGATGGTCGCGCAGAAGCGCTTCTCACTGGCGTTGCGGGCCTTCGCGGCGCTGGAGGACGCATCGGCACGGCTGGTGATGCTCGGCGACGGACCCGAGCGCGCCGCGCTGGAGGGGGAAGCCACCGCTCTGGGCATCGCCGAACGCGTGGAATTTATCGGCCATGTACCCGACATCACGCCGTGGCTCGCCCGCGCGCACGCCTTCCTGCTGACCTCGCGCTACGAAGGCTATCCGGCGGTCCTCGTGGAGGCCATCGCCGCCGGCGTGCCGGTGGTCACCACGCCCTGCTCGGTGGCGCTCCCCGGGATCGTGGCGGAGCCCGCGTGCGGCCGCATCGCGGACGAGGATCCCGCCGCGCTGGCCGCTGCGCTGTCCGGCATTCTCGCCGACGGCGCCGTCGATGAGCCGGCCCGGCTGGCCCTCCTTGCGCGGCATGAGGCGGGTGCGGCGGCGGCGGCGTGGCTGGCGATGCTGGACAATCTCGTGGCGGAGCGCGCCGTCTGATGCCCAGGCGCTGCGACATCTGGCGGATCGGCATCGTTCCCGCATCGATCGAAACGATCGTGGCACGCGGCGGCATCGACGGGCTCGACACGCTCTGGATGCCCGAGGAACCCGACTTCAGCTTTCTTGCCGATCCGTTCGGGCTGTGGCGCGACGGCGTGCTGCACATCTTCGCGGAGCACTATGATTATCGCGATCGCCACGGCCGCATCGTTTGCCTGCGCTTCGATGCCGCGCTCCACCCGATCGACCGGCAGGAGGTTCTGAGCGAAGCGTGGCACCTGTCTTACCCTTGCGTTTTCGAGGCGGACGGCGAGATCTGGATGCTGCCCGAAGCGCACCGTTCGGGCACGCTGACGCTCTACCGCGCCGGGGACTTCCCGCATCGCTGGGCGCCGGCAAGCCACATCGTGCTCGATGGCGGCGCCGTCGATGCGACGCCGTTCCGGCACGAGGGACGCTGGTGGCTGGCTTATGCCTCCGCCAGGGACCGGCGGAGCCGTCAGGCGGACCTGCGCCTCGCCTTCGCCGACCGGCTGGAGGGGCCGTGGACGGCGCACCCCGGCAATCCGATCCGCAGCGATCTTGCGGGCGGGCGACCGGGCGGCACGCCCTTCGTCTTGGACGACAAACTGAACCTGCCGGTGCAGGACGGCACCGGCACCTATGGCGCGGCGATCCGCATCCTGACATTCGACCGGCTAGACCCGGCCGTCGCGAGAACGAGCATCGGTGCACCGATCAGCGCGCCGGCGGACGCGGGCCGCTACAGGGAGGGGCTGCACACACTTTCGGCGTGCGGCGCGGTCACGCTGGTCGACGTCAAGCGGGTCGATCGAACGGGACGCGGCTGGCTGATCGACCTGCGCCGCCGGCTTCGCGCCGGCTGACCGGCAGCCGGGCCACGACGGCCGCCCCGGCCGAAGCAAAGGCGGCCGGGCCGAAGCGTTCGAGAACGCGCACCCGGCTCGCCGCCCCGATCGCCGCCAGACGGCCCGGGCGCAGCAGCAGATCGCGCAGCGCCGCCGCAAGCGCCTGCGGATCGGCAGGCGGCACGCTGCGCCCCGTCACCCCCTCGACGATGGTTCGCGGCATCTCACCGACCGCCGAGGCGATCACCGGCAGGCCCGCCTGCATCGCCTCGTGCGCGGCGATGCACAGCCCCTCCGAGCGGGACGGCTGAACATAAAGATGGAGGCCGGCGAGAAAGTCGCGCGGGCGGGCGGTGAAACCGGTCAGGCGAAGCGCGGTGATGTCGGCCGCCGCCGCCATCGCCGCCAGCCGATCCCTTTCGGCGCCGTCGCCGCCTATCTCGATCTGGAAACCGGCGGCTGCCGTGAACCCCTCCGCCCGCAGCCGCGCCAGCGCGCCCACCAGCACATCATAGCCCTTCACCGGATGCAGCCGGCCGAGGCTACCGATGCGGATGACCTCGCCGGCCTGCCACGGCCGGGCCCGAGGGGCCGCCGGGTCGGCCGCGAACAACGGCCAGGTCGCGAGCCGCGCGGGCGGCACGGCAAGGCGGGCCGCCGTGAGATCCGCGACGCAGCTCGAATCGGCGATCCACAGCGCGCTGGACTTCTGCGTCGCGCGAAGAAGGCGCCGATTGGCCGGCTTCAGGAACGCGGCGTGCTGCCAGCTCGCCACCGGCACGCCGCGCCGGCGCCCAACCAGTTGCCCGAGCAGGGTGGCCCGCGTCAGCGACGTCCAGATCAGGTCCGGCTTCCACGCGGCGATCTGCCGATCGAGCCATCGGAGCGCCGCGAGATGGTCGCTCTCGCCGCCGTCGCGGATAATCGTCGTCAGGCCGATCGCGTGCATCGCCGGCACGGCACGCCCGTCACGCCGGGTCAGCGCGAACAGCCTGACGTTGGCGCCGTGCGCCCGCAGGAGTTCGACGACCGCAGGCACCGGAGAGGCCGCACCGCCGCCCTCCACGGAGTTAATGACATAGGCGATCCGCATCACGCGGCCTTTGTCCGGCGGGCCGACACCGTCGCACGGGTGGCGTGAAGCAGGCAGGCGATCAGCAAGGCGGCGGTGACGATCGCCTGTGCCAGTGCGAACCACCCGGCCCCCGCGAGCCCGCCCTGCGCCAGCAACAGCGGAAGGAGAGGCAGCAGGCCGAGATTGGCGCCGAGGTTCGAGACCACCGACAGGCCCGGTCGCCCGAGCGCCGTCAGCGCCGCGCTGACCGGCGGCGCCACCAACAGCATCGCGCGGGCGAGCGCGAGCCAGACAAGCACGCCCGCCGCCCCGGCGAAGGCGGCGCCGGCCATCGCGACGACCAGTTCGCGACCGAAGACGATGAGCCCGACTACCAGCGGCACCGCGACGACCAGCGCGGCGCCCAGGCAGCGTGCCACCGCCATCCGAAGCGCCCGCCCATGCCCCCCGGCCGCCACCAGCCGGGCCAGCTCCGCATAGGCGGCCTGGCCCAGCACCTGCGCCGGCTGCGCGATCACCGTCGTCGCGCGCTGCGCGATCGCGAACAGGCCGGCCGGCGCCGCGCCCAGCACGGCGCCGATCACCAGCGGCGCCAGCCGGCCGGCCAGCTCGCCGAGCGTCACGTCGGCATTGGCCGCGAGCATGAAGCGCCAGATCGCCCGGTTCTCGCGCCGTACGCCCGCGAGGCCGCCACGCGACCAGCCGGCTTCGAGCGTCTGCCGTGCGACGTACAGGCCGAAGCCCCACATCGCCGCCCACTCCGCCAGCGCCGCCACCAGCCAGGCGATCAGGAAAGCGTGCAGCCCCCCGCCCACCAGCGCCGCGACGACCGCGCCCGCCAGACGGATCACGGGGCTGACGATATTGTGCAGCCCGAGCAGATCGAACCGGCCGGTGAGTTGCAGGAAGCCCGCCGGCGTCGCCCGGATCGAGGCAAGGACCGCGAAACTGTACGGCACCGCGAATGCGAGCGCGACCGGGCTCCAGCCGAGGCGGGCGCCGAGCAGCGGCCCGAGGACCGCCGCGACGAGCACGGCGCAGGCGCCTCCCGCCCCCTCCACCACGGCCGCGAAGCGGAGCAGCCGGGCCAGCCGCGGGGCATCACCGGTGGCGCGCGCCTCCGCGCCGTAGCGGACGATGGCGTGCCAGCCGGGAAACTCCACGATCCCGCCCACCGTCATCGCGAAGCCGTGCACCAGCACCAGCACGCCATAATCGCGCGGGCCGAGCGCACGGGCCGCCACCGCCATGTAGATCAGGCTGAGGATCCCTGCCGCCGCCTTGCCGCCGAGCAGCTTGCCGAGATTGCCGTATATCCGCCGGACCGTCCCGGCGCCCGGATCAGGCATTGACGACGCGCGGCGCCGGAGAGTCGGCGGGCTGCGCGAAGGGCACGCCCGCGACGCGGGCGACGGCGGCCGCCGCGCGCTCGCAGGAAGGCACGTCGTCGAGATCGAAGCTGTCGGCGAACAGCCGTTCCTGCACCGGCCGGTAGCGTGCGGCATGATCGCTTCCGGCGCTGTCCAGCGCCGCCGCCATGCCCGGCACGTCGCCGACCACCCGGCCCGCTGTCCAGTGGCGGTAATTCGCATCGCCCATCCACCCGGTGCGGTGCGCGTCGAGGAAGATGCAGGGCCGCGGCCGAAGCAGGAACTCGTACACCTGGCTCGACACGTCACCGAGATAGATGTCGGCCCGGTTCGTATAGGCCATCGTCGTGGAGGCGCGGCTGCCGAGATCGATATGGATGTTGGGTGCGCGCAGATAGCGTTCCCCGATCCGACCGCACCGATCGATCCGCATCCTGTCGATCGTGACCACGAACGGCCGCTCGAACAGCATGACGTGCGGCGCGAAGATCAGCTGATATTCGTCATGCTCGACGAACCAGTCGAGCACCTCGCGCCCCATCCTGAACCAGGACGAGAGATGCGGCGACACGTGCGGATTGTAGAGCACCACCGGGCGATCGTCGTCGATCGTCGCGTTGATCGCACCGCGCCCGGGCACCAGATCGAACTTGGGATAGCCGACGATGCTGATCCGCGCCGGATCGACCCCGGCGTCCGCCACCAGCCGGTTGCGGATCTTGGCGCCCGAGACGAGCACATGATCGAAACCCGCGCTGGCCGGATCGAAACCGATCGCGCGGTCCCCGGCACCATGACGGGTGTGGACGATCTTCAGGCGCTCCAGCCCGTAGCGCTTCTTCAGCACGAGCGACGTCTTTTCCGCGACGACGAGCACGTCGAGACTGCCGAAGAATTCGAGATTGTCGCGGTAGACGAGCAATTTGGTGGCGGGAACGACGCCTTCGCTGAAGCGGGCCAGCGCGCGGCTCGTGCGCAGTCGCAGGCCAAGCTGGACGAGCGTCATGGCGCCGCGACTGATTGCGGGCCCGGCGTAGCGGACGACCTCCGCCCGCAGCCGGTCGCTGGTTACGGCCAGTACGATCTCGGCACCCGTTCCCGCCTCCGCGAGCGCGAGTGCGATCGGCAGGCTGTGGGCGACCTGGTGCACCTGGTCGTGGTTGAACAGGAAGGCGATCTTCATAGGGACCGGACGCCGCGGCGACCGCGAACCCGCATGAGGTTTCGATATTTTTCGAGCGGCCCGAACCCCGAAGATCTGGCCGGCCCAGGGAGGCTTCTCGTTTGCGCGACGATATCGGCGATATCATGCCCTTCGTCGCGCCGCCCGTGGCGGCGGTGTCGCCGCGCAAATCTCGCTAGAAGCGTGCGGCGAGCGACAAGCCGCCGCCGCCGCCATCGGCCCATGGCACCAGACGAACGTCCGAGTCGCGCTGGCGGGTGATCGCGAAGGCCGTGCCCGTGCCCAGCGCCGCCCCGGCCACGGCATCGTACCAGTGATGCCGGCGCGCCTCGACGCGTGCGACGCCGACGAAGCTGGCCAGCACGAACGCGGGCAGCCCGGCTTGCCAGCCGTAGCGGTTCTCCAGCGTACCCGCCGCCGCAAAGGCGATCGAGGCATGGCCCGACGGGAAGCTCTTGCGATCGCTGCCGTCCGGTCTGCGCTCGTGGATCAGTTCCTTGAGGGCATAGGTGGTGCCGCCGGTCGCGACGAGGCTGCCTGCCGCCTGAAGGTCGCCCTGCCAGTCACCCTGCACGGCCGGTACGCCAAGGGCAGCGCCGACCAGCACGTCGCGGACGATACCGCTCGCCTTTCCCCACCCATGAGGGGACGCACAGGCCGGTGATCCGGCGAGGAGCAGGATGGCGGCAAGAGCGGCGCGGCGAGGCTGGATCAACTTGTTCATGCGGAACGGACGCCACAGCGCCACCAATCCCGCATGGGCCGGCAGACACGACGCCTAAAAAGTTTCGCCCCGCCGAGGTGCGGAAAGCCGCCTCGGCCGGCGTCCTGCCCCTGTCAGGAGCATGAGAATGCATCACGTCGCTTCACGTTCATTGGTTCATCGCCGCTACGCCACCGTCCACGGCGCGGCGCCCGCCGCCGACTATCCAGACTATCTAACGACCGGTGCGTCGGATGCCCCGCAAGCTGTGCTGGGCTATCGCCTGGCGCGGGACGAGAGACTGTTTCTCGAGGTCTACCTGGACCGGCCGATCGAGGCCGTGCTGACCGAGCGGCTTGCCCGCCCGGTAGCGCGGGCGCGGATCGTCGAGCTGGGCGATCACGCCTCCGACTCTGCGCCGGCCACGGTTGCGTTATGGGGCCAGGCCGCGGCCACGCTCGGCGCGCACGCCGACGTTGCTGTCGCGGTGCTGACAAAGCCGCTGCGGGCGATGCTCACGCGGCTTGGCCTCGGGCTCGTCGAGCTGGCACCGGCGCGTATCGAGGCGCTTGGGTCCCACGGCGCGCGCTGGGGCCGCTATTACGAAACCGATCCGGTAATCTGTGCGGGCGATATCGCCGCCTGTCGCAATCGCCTCGTCGCGGCGGGCCCGGCATGACGCGCCTGGTCGAGACGATCCGCGCGCATGGCGGCGCTCGCCCGGACGCCGTGGCGATCGATGGCGGCATTCCCGTGACGTGGCGTGCCCTGGCCGACACCCTGCCGGATATGGCGGCGGCGCTGGCCACCCGTTTCGATCCTGCGCGACCCGTGGGGCTACGGATCGACCACGGCATGGGCGAGACGCTGCTCGACCTCGCCTTTCTCGAAGCGGGCGTGCCGACGCTGGCCTTGCCGTCATTCTTTACCCGGGCGCAGGCCGCTCAGGCTCTGCATGCCGCAGGCGCACAAGCGTTGCTGTCCGGGCCTGTGGGCATCGTAGACGGCATCCCTTCAGCGGCCGTATCGGCGATTCATGGGCCAGCCGTACCGCTACCGCCCGGCACTGCGCGCATCACCTTTACCTCCGGCTCGACTGGACATCCAAAAGGTGTCTGCCTTTCTCTTGAGCACATGCTTACTGTCGCGGGCGCGGTGGTGGACACGCTCGGGAGCCATCACGCCGGTCGACACCTGCCATTATTGCCGCCCGGTATCCTGCTCGAAGGCGTGGCCGGCCTGCTCGCGACAATGCTTGCCGGCGGGACGTACGTGGCGATGCCGCAGGCCGATGCGGGGCTGGCCGATCCGTTCCGCGCCGATCTCGCGCGCATGCTGGCGGCGATCGAAAACAGGGCTGTCACCTCACTCATCCTCGTGCCGGAATATCTGGCCGGCCTGGTCGGTGTGATGACCGCGACAAGTGCGAGACTTCCCAGGCTTAGCGTGGTCGCGGTCGGCGGGGCTCGGCTCAATCCCGATTTGCTGGCGAGCGCCCGCGCCGTCGGATTGCCTATCCGCCAGGGCTATGGCCTCACCGAATGCGGGTCGGTCGTGACCCTTGACGACGGGACGGCCGCGGGGATGGGCAGTGTCGGCGCAAGCATCGGCGCCAATGCCATCTCCGTTGCCGAAGATGGGGAGATCCTGATCGATGGACCCTTGTTCCTCGGCACGCTGGACGCGCCGCGCGGCCCGGGGGCCCTTGCGACCGGCGACATCGGACGGATCGACGCCGCCGGGCGGCTGTGGATCGAGGGACGTAAGTCAGCGCTGATCGTCACGTCGTTCGGCCGCAACGTATCGCCTGAATGGGTCGAAAGCGTGCTGACGGCACAGCCCGCGATCGCACAGGCCATGGCCCGTGGTGACGGCCGCGCCATGCTGGACGCGCTGATCGTCCCCGCGTCACCCACCGCCGACATTCACGGTGCCGTGGCGGCGGCGAATGCGTCGCTGCCGGTCTACGCCCGCGTCGGGCAGTGGCGGGCGGTAGCGCCGTTCACTTCCGCAAGCGGCCTGCTCACCGGCAATGGACGCCTTCGCCGCGCCGCGATCGACGCCGCTCATCCTTATCGGGAGACCCACATGACACAGCCGTTTTTCGACCGCCTCGTTGCGGCAACCGCACCGGCGCAGATGCGTTTCGCGGCCACGCCACAGCTGCGCGCCGGGCTGGCCGGCGATATCAGCAGCGCCGACTATATCGCTTACCTTATCCAGGCCTATCATCATGTCCGCCATACGGTGCCCCTGATGCGCGAGGCCCGGGCGCGGCTCGACAACCAGCCGGAGATCGTCGCGGCGTTCGACGATTACATTGCCGAGGAAACCGGGCACGAACAGTGGATACTGGACGATATCGAGCGCGCCGGTGGCGACCGGATCGCCGCCGGGCGGAGCACGCCCGCGCCAGCGACCCACGCGATGGTCGACCATGCCTATCGGACCATCCGCGAGGACAATCCGATCGCCCTGTTCGGAATGATCTACGTGCTGGAGGGCACCAGCATCGCACTGGCAAGCCAGGGCGCCGGCGCGTTGCAGCATCGGCTGGGCCTCCCCGACGATGCGGTCCGCTACCTGACCTCCCACGGCGCACTCGATCAGGATCACATGACGTTCTTCGCCCGGTTGATGAACCGGATTAACGATCCCGTCGATCAGGAAGCGATCATTGCCATGGCGGACGCGATGTTCGGCCTGTTCGGCGCGCTGTTCGCAGGGATCGAGCTGGAGGCACAGCGTGTCGCGGCTTGACGGGCGCCGCGTCGTCCTGACCGGAGCGGCGGGTGGCATCGGCAGCCTCGTCGCCGAGCGACTGCAGGCTGACGGCGCGTATCTCACCTCCGTCGACCGGATCGAAGCCTCGGCCTGTCAGGCCAGCATCGTCGCGGATCTTGCCGACCCCGCCGCCCTCGCCGAACTCGCCGGGCAGCTTGCCGAACAGCGCGTCGACATCCTCGTCAACATCGCCGGCCTGCAATATTTCGGACCGCTCGAACGCCAGGGCGCGGGCGCCATCGCGCTCGGCTACGCGGTCAACCTCGTCGCCCCCGCCGTCCTCGCGGGCGCGGTGATGCCTCAGATGATCGCCCGGGGCGACGGCCAGATTGTCAATATCGGGTCGGTGATGGGGGCGGTGCCCTATCCCTATTTCACCGCTTATTCGAGCGCCAAGGCCGGTCTGAAAGGCCTCAGCCAGGCGCTCCGGCGCGAGGTGGCAGGCCGCGGCATCGCGATCACCCACATCGCCCCGCGCGCCGTGCGCACCGCTTTCAACACCGGCAGTATCGAGCGTTTCATGGCCGCAAGCGGCATGAAAGCGGACCAGCCCGAGCGCGTCGCCGATCGTATCGTCATGGCCATAGCGGGCCGTGCCCGCGATGTTTCGATCGGCGGGCCCGAGCGAATGTTCGCACACCTCAACGCGCTGCTGCCTGCGCTGATCGATCGCGGCCTCGCCCGGCAGACGGCGACGGCGCGCAGCATGTTTACCAACTGACCGACAGGAACCAGGCATGAGACATTTTCGAATCGGCACCGCGGTGGCGGCGCTGCTCGCCTTCTCCGGCATCGCGCACGCGAGCGACAATCCCGCGATGGACGCCGCCGTCCAGCACATCAACGATCAATGGGCGCACATCCGCTACCAGGTCCGTAATCGGGACGAGCAATATCGCCAGCTCGACGTGCTTGCCGGGCAGGCGGCACAGGTGGCGGCACATTATCCCGGCCGCGCCGAGCCCTTGTTATGGCAGGGAATCGTCGTCAGCGAGGAGGCCGCGCGTGCCAGCGTGCTGCGGCAGCTCAGCCTTGCCGGCCAGGCACGCGCAATTCTGGAAAAAGCGCAGGCAATCGATCCCGACGTCGCGGACGGCGGGGTCAAGATGAGCCTCGGCGTGCTTTATTATCGCGTACCCGGCTTCCCGATCGGCTTCGGCAGCACGGCCAAGGCGCGGTCGCTGCTGGAAGGTGCGCTGAAGCAGGATCCCCGCGGGCTCGACAACAACTTCTTCTATGCAGACTTCCTCAACGACGAAGGCAAGCCGGCACAAGCCAGGACGTTCGTACTGCGTGCCCTTCAGGCACCCACGAATACATCCCGCCCGGTGTGGGATGCCGGCCGCCGGACGGAATTGCGGGAACTGCTCGCGAAGATCAATGCGAAGCTCAAGACCACGTGAGCGCCCTCGCCCGGGCGATCGGTCGCCAGCTGCGCGAACCGTCCGGCTTCGGTGGCTGGCTGACCGGCTGCGCCATGCGGCTGGCCAACCGGCGCCCGACCCGTCTCGCGATCGCGGCGCTCGGGATCAGGCCGGGTGACGTCGTGGTCGATCTCGGCTGCGGCACGGGGGACGCGGTTCCCGCTTTGCTCGCGGCAGCTCGGGGCGGCGAAACTCACGGCGTGGATCATTCGGAGGCGATGGTGCGTACGGCCGCCCACCGCCATCCGGATGCGATCTTCCACCATAGCATTTTCGCACGTCTGCCCTTTGCCGATGCGACGATCGATCGCGTGCTTGCCGCGAATGTCGCCTATTTCTGGACCGAGGCATCGCCGATCCTCACCGAACTCGCGCGCGTGATGCGGCCGGACGGACGGCTTGCCATATATGTGACCGATGGCGCGACGCTCGCCCGTGTCGGCCTGCGCGCCGATGCGACCCGGCGCAGTTTCCGCGCAGGCGATCTGGAGCAGTTGCTCGGTCCGCGGGCTTTGGTGCAGCCCGTTCGTGCAGGGCCGGGCGTGCGCGGGTTCGTCGCGACGATCGAGGGGCGCTGGCTCCACGCTCGCTGGGACTAGTCACCTGCGATACCATAGGCGTGGATGCCTTGATCGACTGGTCGCGGAGGATGATCCTGACACGCGGTTACGGCGTCAAGTTGTTCGCGGGGCAGCCAGTCGCGCTGTCCGGCCGTCCGGAACCAGGCCGGCATGTAGCCGAACGCAACGGCGTTCACACTACGACGCAATCGCAGAACGAAATTACCGCGACAGTCTTGCCGACTGCGCGGGTTCCAGAGACGGTACAAACCTGGGATCTGCGAGAACGACGCGGCAAAGCGTCGTGATCCGGGTGGGCAGCTCAACCTGCTCGGACGGGGCGAGAACGGAGGTGTCCGATGTAGCCGAGAGTAGCCCCGATCACACCGTCAGCTCCGAAGAGGTCGCGGCGAGGCTAAGCGGAGTGCGGCCCGAGGCGGTCGGCCACCGCATCGTGCACGGCGGGCCAACGCTACTCCGGCCGACGCTGATCGACGACCGTGTCCTCGCCGACCTCAGGGCGGCGTGCGCGTTTGCGCCCTTGCATGGACCGCCGCGCTGGACCTGATCGCGGTGGCGCGGCGGCACGGCGTCGCTACCCGGGCACGCCGCAGACCGCCTGCTGCGATACAGGCTTCAACGAACACCTACCGGCAATCGCCGCTGTCCTGCCCGTCCCCATGGCGCCCCGGGCGGTCGGAGTCAGACGCTACGACTTTCACGGGCGATCGTGCGCCAACTCGTATCAGCGCACGGTGACGGAGCTGGACACGCATCCTGCCGCCGACGCTGGCGAGTCGGCTTGGCGGGCGATCCGCGCGCTGGTCGAGAAGGTGGTGGTCCATCCGGGGAACGCACGCGACCGCAAGCGGCGGGAGATGCAGCTGCACGGGGATTTGTTCGCGATGCTGGAGATCGCGTCACCCGCAAATGGCAATGTGATGGCCCGGAACGGACAACTCCCCCAGCCCGGGATGTCTGGGGAAGTTGTGATACCGTTGGTTGCGGAGACGTGCAGCCACTTTGATTAATGAACTGCCGGTGCTAATCATGTCATGGCCGAAGTTTAGCTGATCCCAGAGGGCTGCTGGGACCTGCCGGGGTCACAACGCACATCCGGCGGAGAATGTGGCAGGGTCCGGAGTGCGCGTTCATCGGCACGCCTCCACCGAGCGCCGGGACGGCTTGGGGCGGGGCGCGACTTCTTCATTCGATCGGGTCAATCTGGGCGGCTTTATGGGCCGGTAGCCACTTGAAGATCTGGCATTGGTCTCGCAAGAGCTGGCGACGCCTGCTTACCCACCCGCGAGCAAGTCGGTCGCAGGTGCGGCGTGCTTCTCTGCCGGCACCGTCACGCCGCCTTCCCGACAAGGACGGCAAGTCGGTCGCAGATCAGGGCAGAGGCTCCTTCGACGAACCGGTATCGATCGACGCCGAGACAGAGTGCCGGCACGGCTTATCCTGAAAGCCGAGGTTCGGCGCCATGAACCCTCGTTCCTGCCGCCGGGATAAGCCCGATCAACAACGCGCCGACCATCACCATCGGTATCGTCGCAACGAGGAATACGTCGTATGTTCCGTAGGTCGAGAACAGGACGGATGACAGCAGCGGGCCCGCACTGGCACTGATCGCGAAGACCACGGTGGCGACCGAGTAGACCGAGGCGAACATCGTCACCGGGAAACGCCGCGCCGCCATGTAGGCGAGAATGTCGTTCTCGGCCCCGCCCGCCATGCCCAGCAGCGCCGCTGCCGCGACGGCGACCGTCATCGAGCCATCGACACGCATCAGCAGGAGCGTCGCCGGCACCGGCAGCAGGAAGACGACGACGCTGAGAAACCTCGCGGGCAGCCGGTCGAGCAGCAGCCCGACGACGACGCGCCCGATGAGCGAACTCATTCCGAAGACGCCGACAACGCTTGCCGCCGCCGAGGCACCCAGCCCGGAGATCGTCAGCATCGGGATGAGCATGATGAACAGGCCGTAGGAGGCGCAGGCGTATATGCCGCCCGCCAGCGCCAGACAGTAAAAGGTCGGTGACAGCAGGTGCTGCCGCAGGATGCGGGCAGGCACCTTGCCCTGCGCCACGGCGCTGGCCTCCCGATGCGAGCGGTCGAGCACGAAATAGACCAGCAGCAGCATCGGCACCGCCCAGCTTGCCGCCAGCGCGAGATACGCCCAGCGCCAGCCGAGCGCCTGAACGTACCAGGTGGCCAGCAACGGCATGATCGCGGTGGATAACCCGATCCCCGCCAGCGCCACGGCGAGCGCCAGCCCGCGCGACGTGTGGAATTCCGTCACCACAGGCTTCAGCCAGACGGGGATGCAGATGCACGCCAGCCCGATGGCATTCAGCGCGCAAAGCCCCCACCATTGCCATATCGAGCCGTTGGCGATGCCGAACAGCCCCAACGTCAGCGTGTAGGGGACGATCCCGATCAGCAGCAGCCGGCGCGCGCCGATCCTGTCCGCGATACGGCCGGCGACCGGGATCGCGACCAGCCCGACGAGGATCTGGACCATGAACGAGGCGGTGAAGGCGATCTGGCTCAGGCCGAGTTCGGCGGTCACGGGTTGCAGGAATACGCCGATCGTCGTCGGCATCAGCGTCGATCCCGCGATGCCCATCATGGCGATCAGCGGCACGGGCCAGCCGGTTGCCCATTCCCGGGCGGCCGTACGATCGGTCATGGGCGGTTCCAGCATGGTCAATTGAAGATCGTCCCGCCATCGACGTTGATCGTCTGGCCGACGACGTAATCGGCCCCGTCGCCCGCGAGGAACAGCGCCGTGCCGACGATATCGGCCGGATCGGCAAGGCGGCCGCTGGCGACCTGACGGGCAAGCGCGTCGTCGAAGTCCCGCGCGGTAACGCCGGGGGTGTCGGCGACGGCCATCGCCTGGATCTCCCGCCACATCGCCGTGCGGACGAATCCCGGGGCGATCGCGTTGACGCGGATGCCGTGCGCCGCCAGCGCCTGCCCCGCGGACTGGGTGATGCTGATGACCGCCGCCTTGCTTGCGGCATATTGGACGGAGGTTCCGACGCCCTGCCGCCCCGCGATCGAGGCGAGGTTGATGATACGACCCCGGCGATCACCCGCGATCATCGCGCGCGCGCCGGCCTGCAGCATGAAGAACAGGCCGCTGACGTTGACATCCAGCACCGACTGGAAACTCTCTACCGTGACGTCGAGCAGCGGCTGGGCGCGCAGGATGCCCGCGCCGTTGACGAGGATGTCGAGCCCGCCACCGAATGACGTCGCCAGCGCGACGGCGGCATCACGGTCGGCCTCGACCGTGACGTCACAGCGGAGCGCCTGCGCCCGCGCGCCGGCAGACCGGATCGCCACGGCGGCTCGCTCCGCCGCATCGCCGTCGCGGTCGGCACAGATGACGGTTGCTCCCTGTTCGGCATAAGCGTGGGCGATTTCCCGGCTGATCCCGCTGCCGGCGCCGGTGACGAGGGCGACCCTGCCCGCCAGCATCATGCCGCGCTTCCCGACATCCCGGCACGATGCCGTGCGACATGATCGGCGACGCGCGCATTGACCGCGGCTGCCGCTTCGAGCTGGGGCATGTGTCCGGCGGTCGCGATATCGAGCGTGTCGATCCCGGCGATATCGACAAGCGCCTCGTCTGCCGCGACGATCTCGTCCCGGCCACCCCGGATCAGCAACCCGCGCGAGCCGATCGCGCGCCACCAGGCGACCGCCGCCGGGTCTGCCGCGTCGGCGCGCAGGTTCGCCGTGTCGATCGCGGTCAGCGCCTGCGCAACCCCGTCGAGCCGCCTGTACCGCAGCAATCCCTCCACCATGTCGCGCGACGCGAGTGATTTGTCGGCGAACAGCATCGCAGTCGTCGACACGAGTTCGGAACGGCGCTTCGCCCCGATGAATCCTTCCACATAGGCCCGCGAGACGCGGCCCAGATCGGCCGGCGCGATGGCCGTGAACGACCGGATCCGCTCGGGCCGAGCGTGCGCCAGATGGCGCGCGACGATCGCGCCGAAGCTGTGCGCGACCAGATGGACCGGCCCGGGCGCGACGGCATCGAGCAAGGCGCCGACGATCGTCGCCAGCCATGCGGCCGACCCGTCGCCGACCGCCTTGCCCGATCCACCGTGCCCCGGCAGGTCCAGCGCGATCACGCGGTGGGCCTGCGACCACGCCGGCTGGTTGAACATCCAGTTCTCGAGGTCGCCGCCGAAGCCGTGGATCAATACGATCGTCTCGTCGCCCGATCCCGTATCGAGGTAGCGGATGCGCGCGGTGCCGCCATCGCCGTCGGGTATCTCGACCATCGCCGGCTCGGCCGCTGCCGGCACGGAGGCGGCGGCGTCCGGGCCGCTATCGGGGCGCTCGCTGAGGAAGCGATCGATCTCCGCCCCGGTCGCGGCGGCCGGGCCGATCACCGCCAGCGGGGTGCCGCACGCCACCGTCGTGCCGGTCGCGACCAGCGCGCGGTGCATGACTCCAGCGGCGGGGGCTTCGATCGTGTTGGTGATCTTGGTCGTCTCGGCATCGGCAAGATCGTCACCGGCGACGACGACTTCACCCGGCTGCCGATGCCATGCCACCAGCGTGCCCTCTTCCATCGACAGGCCCCACTTAGGCATGGTGACGAGATGCAGACCGGTCATCGCATGATCTCCCGCACCACGGCAGCGACGCGCGCCGCCGACGGGATGTAGGCGGCTTCCAGATTGGGTGCGAACGGCACGGGGGTGTGTGGCGCCGTAACCGTCCTGATCGGTGCCTTCAGGCTGTGGAAAGCGTGCTCGGCGGCCAGCGCGGCGATGTCCGCCGCCAGCCCGCACCGTGGGTTGCCCTCGTCCACCACCACCAGCCGGCCCGTTCGCCGGACGGATTCGAGAATGCTGTCCTCGTCGAGCGGGGACGTGGTACGCGGATCGATCAGATCGACCGAGATGCCCTCTTTTTCCAGCAAATCCGCCGCCTCGGCCGCGATATGCACCATTCGCGCGAAGGCGACGATCGTCACGTCATCGCCTTCCCGAACGAAATTCGCCTCGCCGAACGGGATGGCATAGGGTTCGGACGGCACCTCGTCGGCCAGATCGTACAGCAGCTTGTGCTCGAAGAAGACGACCGGATCATCGTCGCGGATCGCCTGGATCAGCAGGCCCTTGGCGTCATAGGCGCTGGACGGCATCACCACCTTCAGCCCGGGGACATGGGTGAAGATCGAATGCGGGCTTTGCGAGTGCTGCGCCGCCGCGCTGTAGCCGGCCCCGATCATCGAGCGGATGACTAGCGGCGTGCGCGCACGGCCGCCGAACATGTAGCGAAACTTGGCGGCCTGATTGTAGATCTGGTCGAAGCAGACGCCGAAGAAATCCGCGAACATCAGTTCGGCCACCGGCCGCAGCCCGGTGACGGCCGCGCCGGCGGCCATGCCCATGATCGCGCTTTCCGAGATCGGCGTGTCGATCACGCGCGTCCGGCCGAACCGCGGGAGCAGGCCCTTGGTCACGCCCATGACGCCGCCGAACGCATCCTCCACGCCGCTGCTGCCGCCTTCGCCGCCGGCCACGTCCTCACCGATGATGATGACGTTCGGGTCGCGCTCCATCTCCTGCGCGAGGGCTTCGTTGATCGCTTCGCGGATCGTTTTCCTGGGCATGGTGCTTACCGATACGCAATGTAGACGTCGGCCATCAGATCGGCTTCGTCGGGGATAGGGGCGGCGCGGGCGAACGCCACGGCGTCGTCGATCTCGGCGGCGACATCGCGGTCGAGCGCATCGAACTGCTCGACGTCGAACAGCCCGGCCTCGATCAGGCGCCGGCGGATCAGGGCCAGCGGGTCACCGTCGCGACGCAGCGCCTCGACCTCGCCCCTGGCGCGATAATGTTGCGGATCGCCGACGAAATGGCCGGTGAAGCGTGGGCAGCGCGTCTCCACGGTCGATGGCCCGCCGCCGCCCCGCGCCCGCTCGACCGCCTCGCCGACCGCGTCGTGGACGGCGAAGAAGTCGGTTCCGTCGACCGCAACCGCCGGCATTCCGAACGCCGCGGCGCGCGCGGCCAGATCCGGGGTGCCGCAGGCATAGGAGGCGGCGGTGCCCTCACCGAAGCCGTTGTTTTCGATGACGAAGATCGCCGGCAGCTGCAGCACCACCGCCATGTTCATCGCCTCGAACACCGTACCCTGGTTGGAGCCGCCGTCGCCGGTGAAGGCGACCGCGACCTTGCCGTTGCCGCGCGTCTTGGCCGTCAGCGCCGCGCCCAGCACGAGCGGCGGGCTGCCGCCGACGATCGCATTCGCCCCCAGCATCCCCTTGGACAGGTCGGCGATGTGCATCGAGCCGCCCTTGCCCCGGCACAGGCCGTCGCGCTTGCCGTACAGTTCGGCCATCATCGCCTTCAGATCGGCACCCTTGGCGATGCAATGGCCATGCCCGCGATGCGTCGATCCGATATAATCGTCGTCGTCGAGGTGAATGCAGGTGCCGACCGCCGAAGCCTCCTGCCCGAGATAGCTGTGGATGAAGCCGGGTATCTCGCCCGACGAGAATTCGATGACGATGCGCTCCTCGAAATTGCGGATCCGCTGCATGCGCAGATACGCGTCGAGAAGGGTGGATCGGGGAAGCTGCATGGCGTTGACCTCTCGAATGAGCAGGCGATCGAACCAAGCGGCGCGGCGGTGGGGCAGCGCCGCCCGGATGCCGGTCAGTTCTGGTAGCGCAGGCGGATGCCGACGGTGCGCGGCTGGTTGAACACGCCGACATCGCCGAAGATGGTCGTGCCCCCGTAGTTGATGTAATAGCGCTCCTTGGTCAGGTTGGTGGCGAACAGCGTCAGGGTCACGTGGTCGCCCGGCGCGGCCCAGCCGACCTGCGCGTTGACCAGCGTGTAGGCGCTGTTGCGATACCGCTGCACGCGGGCGAGCGCGCCGGCCCGGCTGCCGAACACCGACGGATTGGACTGCGGGCTCGACCCCGAATAGCTGACGTTGCCGGACAATCGCAGCGTACCGTTCGCGAGTGCTGTCTCGTACGAGGCACCGGCGTTCCCCGAGAAATCGGGTGCGCGCGTCATCTGCAAGCCCGACCAGTCCTGCACATCCTCGAAATTGAGGTTGGTGGCGGGATCGAGGCCGACGCCGGTGATGCCGGGGAACCGCTTGTAACGGGCATGGAGAAGGGACGCGCCCGCCATCAGCGACAGGCCACGAACCGGCTCGACACTGCCTTGCAGGTCGAGGCCATAGATCTCGGCCGAGGGCGCGTTGCTGACGAAGCTGATGAGGCTGTTCGTCACCGGGTTCGCGCGCGTCACGCCGACCTGAAGATCGGTGTAGTCGTAATAGAAGGCGGACGCGTCGAACCGCACGATCGACTGCGCCGTCTTGAAGCCGATCTCATAGGCGGTGATCTTCTCGGGACGGAACGGCCGCAACTGCGACGGGTCGGCGGCGGGGGTGGGCTGGAATCCGCCGGTGCGGAATCCTTGCGAGAAGGAGGCATAGACGTTGGTGCGCGGCGACAGTTCGTAGCGCAGCGTCGCGCGCGGCGTGAAATCCGAGAAGGTGGCCGAGGACGCCCCCGCCGGCACGAGATTGATGGTCTGGCTGGCATCGAGCTGGCGGTAGCGGATGCCCTTGCGCTCGCGCGTGTAGCGACCGCCCACCGTCAGGATCAGCCGGTCGGTCAGGTCGTAGGTCGCGTCGAAATAGGCGGCCCATGCCTTTGCGGTCAGCCGGGCGTAGGTGAAGCTGGCCAGCGCGCTGTTGAGGAAGACCTTCGATCCGTCGTTGCGATCGACGTCGTTGTAATAGGAGCCACCGACGACGAGGTTCAGACGGTCGATGCTGTCGATCGTCACGTCGGTGGTGTGCTGGAAGGTGTACTTGTTGTTCGGCCCGTCGATGTCCAGGATCGGCAGGTACGTCCCGTCGAAATCATAGACCGTGCGCGCCGCCAGTTTCTGGTAGCCGGTATAGGACGCGATGTTGCCGAACCCCGTCTTGTACACCAGCTTCAGCGTTCCCTCGTGGACCCGCGCCTCGTTGGAGGTGTTGACGTTGCTCGACGCGCGGTACGGCGCGCGGCCGGCCAGCGGTTCGGCGGGCAGGAACGACGGCGCATAGCCCTGGTTGGGGAACAGCAACGTCGTCGGGTCGTCGATCAGCACATAGTTGTAGCCGATGGTCGCCTTGAGATCGGGGGTCGCATCCCATTCGGCCTTGGCGCGGATCGATTGCTGCCTGATGTTCGCGGCATTGCCGACGGTGCCGCCCGATCCGGCGGGATCGACCGAGCGATAGTAGCCGTCGCTGCGTCGGAACGTCCCCGCGACGCCCACGCGCAGCGTGTCGGTGATCGGGCCGGAGACGAAGCCGTTCAACGACACGTCGTCAAAGCGGGCGTAACTCGCCTCCGCATTGAGCGTGAATTCGGCGGTCGGCGCGCGGGTGTTGATGAGGATCGCGCCGCCCGTGGCGTTGCGACCGTACAGCGTGCCCTGCGGCCCCTTGAAGATCTGGATGTCCTGCAGGTTGCTCAGCGCGACGTTCACGCCGACCGGGGCGGGCGAATAGAAGCCGTCGATGTAGACCGCGACATTGTTCTCCCAGCCGGGGCCGGCGGTCAGCGTGGTGACGCCGCGGATCGAGGGCTGGGTATAGGCGCCGGTGAAGCTGATCTGCACGCCCGGCGCGATCTGGTCCAGATCGTGGATGTCGGTGACGCCGGCCGCCGTGAGCGTCTCCTGCGTGGCGGCGGTGATCGAGGCGGGCACGTCCTCCAGGCGCTCCGCGCGGCGTTGCGCCGTCACGACGATATCGTTCAGTCCGCCCCCGTCCGCGGTCTGCGCCGAGGCCTGTGTCGAGGTCGTGGAAAGGCCAAGAGCGATGCCGGTGGCCAGCGCCACGTAGCCCGATGAATGCAGTTTCCGATATGCTCGCATGCTATCCCCCCTTTATCGACGCCTGTTCTTGTTGCCTGCGCGTCCCCGAAACGGTCGATCGACGCGGCGCCCCGCGATTTTGGTTGCGCCGCTATTCAGTGTTGATTTTTTCGGGCCGATCCTGTTCCCACCGATGCATGACCGCGCCCCCCGCCCTCGTTCGGACCGAACCGGAGACGCCGCCACGCCGTGGCCGGGGGCGGCCGAAAATGGATGCCACCATCCAGCGCGAGCGCATCCTCACCGCCGCGACGACCATCTTCATCGCCCGGGGTTTCGCCGACGGCAGCGTCGATGCGATCGGCAAGGTGGCAGGCGTCACGAAGCGGACGATCTACGAACTGATCGGCGACAAGGAGGCGGTATTCCAGGCCGTTTGCGACGGCATCTGCGCGCGGACCGGCCTCTCCCGCTTCGGCCCGCCGTCGGACACCGTACCGGTGCGCGATGTCCTGCTCGACATGGCGCGCACGATCGTCGCTGCGGCACTGGCGCCGGAAAGCGTCGCCTACAATCGCATGCTGGCGGCAGAGCTGCTGCGCTTCCCGAACATCGTGTTGCCGGTCATGGAGAAATCGCGGCGCGACATCCACGGCGCGATCGCCACGGTGTTCGCCGACCTGATGGCGCAGCGGCGCATCGCGCCGGGCAGCGCATCGATCGCGGCGGACACCTTCTACGACACCATCGTCGGCGCCAAGGCACTGCGGGCGATGCTCGGCTTTTCCGAACCTGTGCCGCAGGCGGTCGAACTCGAACGCCGGGTCGATATGATGATGCGGGGATTTCTGGCCGACGATGGCGGACTGGAGGGGCCGCGCGCATGAAGGCACGGCAGCACGATGGTCGCGCATCATATCCCCCCCTCCTCCGCCATGACCTTCATCGAGGCCACGGTCGGATCGTTTCTTCAAATACTCATTGGTTTCTTTATTAACGATCAGTGCTTGTCAATGGTCGATCCGCGGATCCCGCGCACCGCTGGCGAACTATGATGTCGTCTCGGCAACGGTGCCCGGTTCCGGCGAGCCGATCCAGTCGCCGTGATTGTCCTGCACGGTCTTCAGCGCCTTCTTCCAGAACGCGGCGGTAGAACGTTCGCGATAGTCGAACCGGGCGCTGTTGCGCACCTCGATCAGTTCGACGCCCTGCGCCCCGGGCGTATAGGTATAGGGCACGCCCGCGGGAATGAAGAAGCCGTCCCCTGCGCCTAGATCTTCCGTGCCGAGCCGCAGACCCCCGGCGATGATGTAATAGACGCAGTCGGCATCGTGCGAATGCAGCGGCAGCGGAAAGTTCTTCTTGAACCACACCCGGACGAGGCTGAGGCCGAACCCGGCGAAGATCACCTGCGAGGTCGTGCCATCGGGCAGGCCGGCGTCGACGCAGGCCATCATCTCCTCGATGCCCTTGGTCGGCGGCACCATCGTCATGATGTCGGCTTCGCCAAGCTGCGCCATGTCGTGCGCGCGGAAAATCTGGAATTTCTTTTCCTGCTTCATAAGCCCTCCTCATCCCATCATCGCGGCGATTGGCGCTCGTGGCCGAGCAAGCCTGGTTAACCCGCTTTCAGGAGTATTGAAACCAGTCAGTGTTCAAAGTCGAATATGTTTCATCGCGGGGAGACTAGGGCCGCGATCCTCATGCTCTCCGAAGGCCGGGACACTCCCATGCGGGCACCGGCGCCGGAGATTCCTGCCCGAGCGCGGACGTGACTCCACGCCGGCCCTTGACGCGCTGCCGGCGAGTGTTGCCCTTTATCTGCTCGATATCATGCCCGCACCTTGCCCCTGCCATCCGAGGCGCGCAAATCGCGCGGACAAGAGGAGACCATCATGACCCGGCAGCAGGTCGCGCGCCTTCAGGGCGCGCGCGACATCTCTCCCGACACCAGCGATATCCCGACCCCCGGTCCACGCGATGTCGTGATCCGGGTCGCGGTGTGCGGCATCTGCGGTACCGACCTCGCCTTCTACCGCCACGGCTCCACCCCGAAGGGCGCGGTTCTCGGCCACGAGTTTTCCGGCAGGGTCGTCGCGATCGGGACGGATGTGACGGGGGTGGCGGTCGGACGGCGTGTCGTCGTCAATCCGATGCATGACGGCATGGGTCTCGGCCAGGTCCCCGGTGCCTTTGCCCAGTACGTGCGGCTCGGCAATGCCGAACTCGGCCGCAACCTGTTCGAACTGCCCGATGCGATCACCGACGAGGCCGGCGCGCTGATCGAGCCGTTCGCGGTCGGGCTCCACGCGGTCAACAATGCCAAGGTCACGCCCGACGACCGCACCGTCATCTACGGCGCGGGTACGATCGGACTATGCGTTCTGGCGGCCCTGCGTGCGCGGGGTGTGCGCGACATACTGGTCATCGATATCAGTGACCGGCGGCTCGAATTCGCCCGGCGCATGGGCGCGACGGCAATCCATAACAGCAGCACCGGCAGCGCACCCGCCTTCGTCGGCAGCCATTTCGGCACCGAGTCGCTTCGCTACGCGCAGGAGCCGGTCGGCCTCGCCAGCGTGGTGTTTGACTGTGCCGGGGTTCGCCCGGCGCTTCGCGACGCCGTCCACTCGCTGGCCCCCAGAGGACGGCTCGTGATCGTCGCCGATCCACACGACAACGATCTTCCCAATCTACGCTTCGTGATGTTGCGCGAACTGGTGGTGATGGGTGCCCTCGCCTACGAGTCCGAGTTTCCCGAGGTCATCGATCTGATCGCCAGCGGCAAGATCGATCTCTCGCCGATCGTCACCCACCGCTTTCCGCTGAGCAGGATCACCGAGGCATTCCGCATCCAGATCGACCCCGAGGAAGCGGTGAAGGTCCTGGTCCTCGCCGATTAGGAGCCGGCCTTTCCCCGATTCAGGTCGAGCACCGCTTTATCGGCAGGGAAAGGCGGGAGGGCCGGCAGCAAGGAGCGTCGGGATGCCCCGCCCGGCGATCGATCATCGTCCTGTCGCTGCGGCTCGACGCTTTCACACGGTGGCTCCCGCCATGACGACGGGGAGATAAGGGGGGCGGCCGAGTGACCCCATGTAGAGCGCCTGCTCGTCGATGACGCGCGTTCCGTCGGCGGTGCGGTAGGTCGGATGAGACGGGCGGAAGTTGATGAAGGTCAGCCCCTCCCGGCCGGTCCTGAACCCGTAGACCGCCTCCTTCGCGACCGCGATCGCGGTGCCCCGGCCATAGCGCCGCTGGCCCAGCACGATCTCGCCCGCGGTGACGACGATGATCTCGTCCTCGCTGTGCGAATGAAGATCCACGTTGAAATCTCCATCGTGGAATGCGCTTTCGTGCAGCCACAGTTCGCACGTCGGGCAGGCCGAGTCGGCGAAGATCGCCGCGCCGACATTGGCGCGCTCGTTCAGCCGGACCATGCGCGGGACCCGATCGGCGGGCAGGATATGGACGTTGCCGCCCGCGCAAGATGACGCCGGCAGAGCGGCGGTCGGGTTGAACACCAGCAGGACGGCGTCGTCCGACGCCGCCGCGGCTTCGGCGGCCGCGCCTGGTTCGATCACGATCACGCTGCCCGCTTCCAGCCGTGTCCCCCCGCTCACGACCGCGCCCTCCCAGACATAGACGAGAAAGCCCGTACGGCTGGCGCGCCACCCCAGCGTGGCACCCGCTGACAGGGAATGATAGCGTGCATGCAGCGGAGCATGTTCACCGCCGATCGCCACGCGGGTCTCGACCCCGTCGCCGGTAGTTTCGAACGGAGCGGGCCGGCCCGGCAGCATCGTTTCGATCGCGGCGACATGCACCTTGGCCACAGGATCATCTCCTCGGTTCGCCGCCGTCGTCTGCCGGCGCGCAACAGTGCGCTACCCTCTCCTTTCCGTTTCGACAGCACAAGGGCATTGCAGCCGCCCTCGGCTGGACGTCGCGCAGACTCCGGAGAGGAGGGCGCGCATTGTCGAACGCCCGCTTTCGATGGCGAGAATGGCGATCGCGACCCGCAATCTTCGATCCCGGACCACCACTCCCCCCGGCGGCCGTGCCTGCACCCCTGTCTCAGCGCGGGGGGGGCAGGCTGGGTCAGGATCGTCCATTCGCGGGCCTCCGCACGCGCCCACAGGCGCTTCAGCGCGGCGACGGCCTCATCGGGCGCCTCATAGGGCCAGAAATGATCGGCGGGCAGCGGCACCATCTCGGCGCCCATCCGCGTCGCCATGCGGCGTCCGATCTCGATCGGCACGGTAAGGTCGCGCTCGCCCCACAGCAGCATCGACGGCACCACGATCCGCGCGAGATCGGGCGACCAGGCCCGGCCGATATCGACCGCCGAGCGATAGAGCGACAGGATGCGCCGGGCATTGCCGGGGGTGACGAAGCTGTTTGCGGCGGCATCCTCCGCCGGATAACCGAGGCGCTCCAGCGTTCCGGGCATCGTCGTCGAGACGGCCTGCGCGTCGGCCAGCGCCTCACCGCGTTCCGGTATCATCCACTCGCGCCAGAGCGAATGGAGCGGCCAGTCGGGATCGATCGGGCCATTGCCCGCCGCCACGCTGCGAAGCAGCTCCGGCCTGAGCGACGCGGCGCGCAGCGCGAGCAGGCAACCCCAGTCGTGCCCTACCAGATGCACGGGCCCGCCGCGCGCATGCAGGGCCTCGATCCGCCCGATCACATGGGCGACGTAATTCTCCTTGATCGGCACCCAGCCTTCGGGCGGGGCCGATGCGAAGCCGGGCAGGTCGAGCGCCTCGACCTCATCGGTGCGGTCGAGCCGCGACAGGATCGGCCGCCACAGCCGGCTCGTCGCCGGCACGCCATGGACGAAAAGCACCGGCATCGTTCCCACTCCTCCTCAGGGTTATGCGCCCGTTTCGCACAAAACGACCGCTGGGGAACCCCGCCGTCATCGTCCGCACGGAGTCTTTCCGAGGCGGCGGGAAGTACTGGCGCTCTGCGCCGCCGATCACGAAGCGCAGACCCGCCCCGATTGCGAAAGCCGATGGGCGGGCGGACCAAGCGCCCCGGCTTCAGAACGCCGCCGCCTTCAGGAAGCCCAGCAGCGCCTCGGTCACCTCGGTCGGGCGCTCCTGCTGGATCCAGTGGCCTGCACCCGGCAGGATCGTCTCGGAGAGCAGCCGGTCGCAGGCCCCGCGCATCTGATCGAGCCCGTCCGGCACCATCGTCAGCAGTATCTCCTTGCTGCCGCACAGGAAGCCCGCCGGCTGCGTGACGCGCTGATCGCCATAGGCCAGCGCGTCACGCGCGTTGGTCGGATTGTTGCGATACCAGCTGAGGGGTCCGAAGAAGCCGCCCGCGCCATAGTGCGCCGCGTAGAAATCGAGATCGGCCTCGCTCATGAACGAAAGCGGGCCGGCGGGCGGCTCGATCAGACCGGGCAGGAGCAGCGAATCGCGCGGGCGGATTTTGGTCCACTCGCCCTGAGGCGCGTCGCCCGACAAGGCGAAGAAGATCTGCTTGAGCGCGGCGCGCGGGTCGGCTTCCAACTCGGCCTCGGCCGGGCCGATCTCCTGGAAATAGCGGACGTAGAAGAAGCGGTCGGGATAGACCGCATCCGCCTTGCTGGCATAGTCGCCGCGCGGCACCACGCCGTGGGTATTGCTCAGCGAGAAGATCGCCGCGACCTGCTCCGGGAAGCGCAGCGCGCAACGCCATGCGACGGGCGCCCCCCAGTCATGCCCCACCGCAGCCCATCGCACCGCGCCCAGCGCCCGCGCGATGGCCGCCATGTCGTCGGCCATCGTGTCGGTCGTATAGGCCTCGATCCGGTCGGGCTTCGACGACCCGCCATAGCCGCGCATGTCGGGTACGGCCACCCGGTAGCCCGCTCGCGCCAGCGGGCCGACCTGATGCCGCCAGCTGTGGCCCAGCTCCGGCCAGCCGTGCATGAGGATCAACAGCGGCGCGTCGATGGCGCCGGCCACCTCGACCGATAGCCTGATGCCCGGCGCGGTTTCGATCAGCCGTGTTTCGTTTTTCATGGGCTGGCTCCGGTGGCCCTCGGCCTGGTGAGGATAAGGTTGCCCTCCATCGAACAGGGCAGGCCAATTGTCCAACACGCAAAGAACGGGGGTGCTGCCACCGTGTCGCGACGTGTGCGTCGTCAGAACATTTGAGACTGTTGAGGGCTGAGATCGGCGGAGTGTGGGCGTCGTCTAGGGTCAGGACTCGTTGATCACAGCCAGAAGATGACGGTGGCATCGAGAGCAATGGCGGAGAAGAAGGCGGTGGGGCAGCGGTCGTAGCGGGTGGCGACGCGGCGCCAGTCCTTGAGGCGGCCGAACATGATCTCGATGCGGCTGCGACGCCGGTAGCGGCGCTTGTCGTA
>NZ_VNIM01000034.1 GCF_007785815.1 Alterirhizorhabdus solaris
CGAAGCCGCTGCCGTGGAACAAGACCATCACCGACCCCGGCGCCCGGGTCTCGCGCGCGTCGTACAGCCGGCCGCGGATCGTGCGGTGGTCGGCGGGCGCGGCCATCCCCCCGGCTACCGTCAGCTGACCCACCGGCGCATTGGCCCCCTCGCGCATCGCCCGGATCGCGATCGTGACCGGGGTGTTCGATCGGGCGACGCCGTATTTGATCGCGTTTTCCACCAGCGGCTGGATCAGCAGCCCCGGCACCAGCAGCTTGCAGGCCTCCGGCGCGCAGCGGATGTCCGCCCGCAGCCGGTCGCCGAAGCGGACGCCCTCGATCTCGAGATAATCCTGGGTCAGTTCCAGTTCGTCGTCCAGCGGCACCAGCGCCGTCGGATCGAACGCCAGCGACGAGCGCAGGAAGGCGGACAGCTTGTCGGTCATCAGCTCCGCCTCCTCGTTCCGCCGGGTCACGATCATCGCGGAAATCGCATTCAGCGTGTTGAACAGGAAATGCGGGTTCAGTTGCAGCCGCAGCGCCTCCAGTTGCGCCTGCTGGGTGGCGGCGCGGGCGGCGGCCAGCTGGCGCTCCTGCGTCAGCGCGCGGCGGCGCGAGAGGGAGAGCTGGAACAGCCCCACATTCACGCTGAACACGAAGAGATAGTTCAGCAGCGCGCCCGAAGCCCGCGCCATGTCGCGTGGCAGATGGCTCCAGGCACGACGGAAGTTCTCGGCGATCCAGCCGGTGAAGACGAAGTCGAACGCCGTCTGCGCCGCCGCCGTCAGCAGGATCGCCACGGCCAGTGCGGGCAACCGGCGGACGCGCGGCCAGGCCGCGACTGTGCGGAACAACGCGAACAGCGGCAGCGCGAACACCATCGAGACGAAGACCGTCGATCCGTCGAGCGCCACGCCCTGCCACCCTTCGCCGGCATGGCGGGCCATGATGACGGGCAGGAAGATCAGCAGCACGAACAGCCACAGCGCCACCGTGGAAAGCAGCGCGTCGGACCATCGGGCATCGGCACGGGCGGCGGGCATGGGGCTGTTTCCGCGAGGATCTCGGGCGACGGTCGCCCCGTTCGGGATACCGCGCTATCCCTGCATGGCAAGGGCGCCTGATGATCGTGTCGCACCGCGTCGTCGGATCCCACCCACGGCCGCCGGCAGATACGATGTCCTCGATCGATCTGCGGCAGGCAAAAAAAAGGGGCCGGCTCGAAAGCCTGCCCCTGAAGTTTTAGGAGAGGATGCCTGAAAGGCTCGATCTTTGTGCACCGCAGCACCGATTCCCGCAATTGCAAAGCGATCCCATGCGATTGCACGAGACGCAATCGTGTGGGGTCGCTTTCAAAGGGTGCTGCGACCGGCGAATATATCGGCATAGCGCCGACGCATCTCTCTCCTGCGAAGTCTCTTTTGGACTTTCGTCCCGGCCGCAGCACCGAAGTGTACCGCGCGTTAATGACCGGGAGCAACTGCGCTGATCCGCCGGATATGCTGTGGCGCAGCGGACCGGGCCGTCGCCGCACCTTAAGAGGCCGTAAACATTTACCCGCGATATCTCCGGAACGGATCAGGCCACGGATCAGGGAGGTAGCGATGGGTTTCTGGAGCAGGGCGCCGATCGGGTCGGCCAAACCCCTCTCGGCGCTGAAGCAGCGATATATCGAACTCGGCTCGCTGCAGGCGCTGGCCGAGGCGGAAAGCGTCGATATCGCGTGGCTGGGCCGGCAGTTGAAGGCCTATGATCGCCGCGTCGCCGGCTCGGATGCCGATTATACCGGACCGGAGCGCCGTCACCCGCGCGACTGACCGACTCGGTCTTACCCTCTCGACTCTGCCGGCCATCATGTCATCCTTGGCCCCGATTGACCGGGGGGAGTCGGGGCATGAGGATACGGGAACCGGGCATGGCCCCGCTGGCGACGGCTTTCGCCGCGCTCGCCTTGTTGCCGGCGTGTGCCAGCGTCACCCGCCCCGGGGCCGTCGCCGTCGCCCCGCCGCCGGTTACCGCGGCACCGCTGCCGCCCGCCGGGGCCTCGGCCGGGCTCACCATCCCCGTCACCGACGCCGAAGGGCGCTACCGTACGCCGAACAGCGGTCTCGGTCGGGCCGCCACGATATGGCACGTGCGCGCCGCGCTGAACGTGGCGGCGCTCGGCTGCCGCGGCCCGGCGGAGGCCACGCTGATCGCCGACTACAACCGTCTCCTCGCGGACAAGCGCAAGGTGCTCGCCACCGCCTATGCCCGCACCGAGGCCGATACCCGCGCCGCCGGCGGCAAGGACTGGCGCGACGTGCATGACCGGCGGATGACGCAGGTTTATAATTTCTTCGCCCAGCCGCCCGCCAAGACCCGCTTCTGCACGATCGCCACGCAGGTCGCCGGCGAGGCGGCCGCCATGCCGGCCGCCGATTTCTCCGCCTTCGCCGCCACCGCGCTGCCCCGGCTCGAGGCTCCGTTCCTCGATTTCTATCGCGCCTACGATACCTACCGCCGCGATCTGGCGGCATGGCAGGCCCGCGCCCGGCCGGCGACGCAGCTCACCTACGCCCCGCTCGATACGGTCATCACATGGTCGCCCGCACCGGACCGCCGCCTCGCCACCGCCGAATCGACCCCCTGATCCGATCGGGGCGAACCAGTGAAGCCCGGCCCGCACCCGTAGGGGCACCACGGCGCGCCGCCGCCTCGCCGGGTCAGCCGCGCCGCACGCGGGACATCGGTTCGGCCGTCACCGGATAGCCGCACCCCTCTGGAATGCAGAGCCATTCCTCGCCCTCGCGCATTTCCAGAAACGGCGTGATGACCGTCACGGGATGGTCGGCGGCATGGGCCCGCGCGATCGCGATCGTCGAGAGTTGCGCCAGCCGTTCCAGATTGCGCCGGGTGGGAAAGATCACATGATGGTGGCCCGCGTCCGCCGCGTCCAGCAGCGCCTGCGGTGTCGCCCACGTCACGCGCACGCTCTCGCCGCCGTCGGCCGAGGCGATGGCGTCCGCCGGCGCCTCGGCCACGAAGAACAGCGTATCGAAATTGCGCCGCTCGGGTGCATTCGGGCGCCACCGGGCGAACGGGGTGAGCGCGTCCGCCTCCAGCCGCAGCCCCTCCCCGGCCAGCAACCCGCCGAAATCCTGCCCCGCCGCCAGCCCGGCGCGCAACCGGGCAACCGAGGCGGCATCGGGCGCCGGCACCAGCCCCACTGCGATGCCGACCTCCTCGATCGTCTCGCGCACCGCCGCCACCCGCGCCACCGCCGACTCCGGATCGCACCCGGCCGCCATGCCGGCGGCCACCGCGTGGTCGCCGGGGTCCACCCGTCCGCCCGGGAACACCATCGCACCGGCAGCGAACGCCATGCCGCCGGCCCGCTCCATCATCAGCACTTCGGCGACGCCGTCCGCGCCGGGGCGGAACAGCACGAGGGTGGCGGCGGGGATCATCATGGTCATGCCGCCCTCCCCGCGTTCCCCGCGGCGATCGCATAGCCCGCGACGAACACCTCCACCGCGCTGGTCAGGCATTGCGCCTCGGTTCGTTCCTGCAAGCCGGCCCGGTCGCCGAACAGCGCGCGGGTCTGGGCCGCATGCAGCGTCATGCCGAGGAAGAACTGCGCCGCCATCATCGGATCGGGGATGCGCGCCGCGCCCGCCTGGTCCCACCGCGCGAACAGCCGCGCCAGCCATTCCACGCGGGGCTGGTGGGCATTCTCGTAGATCGCATGGGCGAACGCCGCGTCATCGAGCGATTTCGCCATCACCACGCGCATCAGCCGGATCATCTCGGGCCGGGCCAGGTCGGCGTGGATCGACTCGGCGATGGCGCGCAGCAGCCCGGCCGGCGATCCGCCGCGCGCCACCAGCGCATCGAGTCGCTCGATCCCCTCGAACCGTTCCTCGGCCACGATCGCGCGCAGCAGCCCCGCCTTGTTCTCGAAAACGGCATAGAAGGTGGAAAGCGACCCGCCCGATCGCCGCACGATCGCCGCGAGCGACACCGCATCGTAGCCCTGCTCCATGAACAGCGTCCGCCCGGCATCGATCATCGCCGCGCGACGGCGTGCGCGCCGGTCCGGCAGATCCCCTTCCCCGCTCGTCATTTTCATCCCGCCCCTGGATGCCGCACTGCAATATCAGCGTTGACGGGAAGTGTAGCGAGGCTTACACATCGCGGCAAGGTTCGGTCGTTGCTGCGACCATGCGGCAAGAGGTATTGCAGCGGAATGTCAGTTCAACGCCGGTCGGCTCTCCCCCTCCTCCTGCTCGCAACCGCACTGTCGGGCTGCGCCAAGAAGGAGCAGCCCGCTCCCCCGCCACCGCTGGTGGAGGTCGTCACCCTCGCGCCGCACCCGGTTTCCAACGTGGTCGAGCTGCCGGGCCGCGTGCAGGCGGTCCGCACCGCCGAGGTCCGCGCCCGCGTGGACGGCATCGTCGAGCGCCGGCTGTACGAGGAAGGTACGGACGTGCGCGCCGGCCAGCCGCTGTTCCGCATCGATCCGCGCCAGAACCAGGCCGCCTACAATGCCGCCCGTGCAGCGCTGGCCCGCGCCGACGCCGCCGCGCTCAACGCGGCGCAGGTCGCGCGCCGCTATGGCCCGCTGGTGGGCCAGCAGGCGATCAGCGGGCAGGAATATGACGCCGCCGTCGCCCAGCGCCGCCAGAGCGACGCGGATGCCGCCAGCGCCCGCGCGCAGGTGGAACGCGCCCGGCTCGACCTCACCTACACCACCGTCACCGCACCGATCGCCGGCCGCGCGGGCCGCGCGCAGGTGACGGAGGGTGCGCTGGTCAGCGCCAGCTCCGCCACCCTGATGACGACGGTCGAGCAGCTCAACCCGGTGTACGTCAACTTCTCGCAGTCGCGCGGCGAACTGCTCAAGCTGCGCGCCGGCATCGCCAGCGGCGCCATCCGCGCGCCCTCGCTCGATCGCATCCGCGTCACGCTCGAGCTGGACGACGGCACGCGCTACGGCCCCGCCGGCCACCTCGACTTCCTCGACATGTCGGTGGACGAGACGACGGGCACCGTCTCGATCCGTGCCGAATTCCCGAATCCGCAGTCGGTGCTGCTGCCCGGCCAGTTCGTCCGCGCGCGGGTGGAAGGTGGCGTGCTGACGCGCGGCCTTTCCGTGCCGCAGCGCGCGGTTCAGATCAGCCCGCAGGGTGCCTCCGTCTTCGTGATCGGCAAGAACAACATCGCGGCCCCCCGCCCCGTCCGCCTCGGCGAACTGCAGGGCAACGAATGGGTGGTGCGCGAGGGATTGAAGGCAGGTGACCGGGTGATCGTGAACGGCCTGCAGAAGGTGCGCCCGGGCGCCCCCGTGCGCATCGCCCCCCCGGCGCGTCCGGCGGCGCGCCCGGCGGCCGCCCCCGCCACCCCGCGCCAGTGATCGCCCGCTCGTGATCGCCCGCTTCTTCATCGACCGCCCGGTCTTCGCCTGGGTCATCGCCCTCGGCATCGCGCTTGCCGGATTGATGGCCCTGCGCGTGCTGCCGATCGAGAACTACCCTACGGTCGCCCCGCCCTCGCTGACGATCGGCGTCACCTATCCGGGTGCCGACGCGCAGACGCTGGAGCAGAACGCCACCCAGATCATCGAGCAGGAGCTGAACGGCGTCGAGGGATTCCTCTACATGTCGTCGACCAGCCAGTCGAACGGCACCGCCACCATCACGCTCACATTCAAGGCGGGCACCGACCTCGACGTCGCGCAGACCGAGGTGCAGAACCGCCTGACCCGCGTGGAGCAGCGCCTGCCCGAGGAGGTCCGCCGTCAGGGCATCCTCGTCAACAAGGCGTCGTCGGGCTTCCTGATGATCGTCGCGCTCACCTCCAAGAGCGGCACGATGTCGGCGCTGGAGCTGGGCAACGTCGCCAACACCCAGATCCTCGACGAACTGCGCCGGGTGAACGGGGTGGGCGATCTGCGCCTGTTCGGCTCCGAATATGCGATGCGGATCTGGCTCGATCCGGACAAGCTGGCCAACTTCAAGCTGTCGGCCGCCGAGGCGCTGGCCGCGGTGCAGGAGCAGAACAGCCAGACGGCCGGCGGCCAGATCGGCGACCAGCCGACCGCCAAGGGTGCGGAGATCAACGCCACGATCGTCACCCAGAACCGCTTCACCAACCCGGAGCAGTTCGAGAACATCATCCTGCGCGCCAATCCCGATGGCTCCACGGTGCGCCTCGCCGATGTCGCGCGCGTGGAGCTGGGCGCGCAGACCTACACCAGCAGCAACGAGCTGAACGGGCGGCCGATGGCCGGCATCGCGGTGCAGACCGTGCCTGGCGCCAACGCGCTCGCCACCGCCAAGGGCGTCACCGCCCGGCTGAAGGAGCTTGAGAAGACGCTGCCGGCGGATGTCGCCTGGTCCAGCCCCTACGATGTCACGCCGTTCATCACCGCCTCGGTCGACGAGGTTGTCAAGACGCTGATCGAGGCGATGGCGCTCGTCTTCGTCGTGATGTTCCTGTTCCTCCAGAACTGGCGCTCCACCGTGATCCCCACGCTGGTGGTGCCCATCGCGCTGGCCGGCGCATGCCTGGGGCTGTGGCTGTTCGGCTTCTCGATCAACGTGCTCAGCCTGTTCGGCATGGTGCTGGCGATCGGCATCCTGGTCGACGACGCGATCGTGGTGATCGAGAATGTCGAGCGGATCATGGCCGAGGAACATCTCGGCCCGCGCGAGGCGACGATCAAGGCGATGGACCAGATCACCGGCGCGATCATCGGCATCACGCTGGTGCTGATGGCGGTGTTCATCCCGATGGCCTTCTTCCCCGGGTCCACCGGCGGCATCTACCGGCAGTTCTCGATCACCCTCATCGTGTCGATCGCCTTCTCGGCGCTGCTGGCCCTCACCCTCACGCCGGCGCTGTGCGCCACGCTGCTGAAGCCGCACGACCCGGACAAGAAGCCCGGCCGTTTCGCCTTCGCCACGCGCTTCTTCGACCGTTTCAACGGCTGGTTCGGCCGTACCACCGATCGCTACCAGCGGCGCGTCGGCGGCATGCTCAAGCGGCCGCTGCGCTGGCTGGCCGTGTTCCTGCTGCTCGTGGGGCTGACCGGCTTCCTGTTCACGCGCGTGCCCGGCGGCTTCCTGCCCACCGAGGATCAGGGCTATCTGATCTCCGTCGTCCAGGCGCCCCCCGGCGCCACCCTCGAGCGCACGGACGAGGCGCTGACGAAGATGAAGGCATTCTACGCCAAGCAGCCGCAGGTGAAGGACACCGTCCTCGTGCGCGGCTTCAGCTTCTTCGGCCAGGGCCAGAATGCCGCGATGATGTTCACCGTGCTGCACCCGTGGGAAGAGCGCAGCGGCACCGAGAACTCGGCCACGACGCTCGTCGGCAAGGCGATGCAAACGCTGATGGCGATCCCCGAGGCGCAGATCTTCACCCTGTCGCCCCCGCCGATCCAGGAACTCGGCAACGCCAGCGGCTTCACCTTCAAGCTGCAGGATCGCGAGGGCAACGGCAATGCGGCGCTGATCGCGGCGCGCAACCAGCTGCTCGGCATGGCATCGCAGAGCCCGGTGCTCGCCGGCGTCCGCCCCGAGGGCATGGAAGACGCGCCGCAGCTGCGGGTGCTGATCGATCGGGTCCGCGCCCGCGCGCTGGGGCTGGCCATCGCCGACGTGAACGCCACGCTCTCGATCGCCTTCGGCTCCGCTTATGCCAACGACTTCAACCGCGAGGGTCGCGTGCTGCGCGTGCTGCTCCAGGCCGATGCTCCCTTCCGCATGACGCCGGAGGACGTGCTGAACCTGCGCGTGCGCAATACGACGGGCGAGATGGTGCCGTTCAGCGCCTTCACCAGCGCAAGCTGGGAATCCGGCCCGCCGCAGCTCCAGCGGTATAATGGCTACTCGGCGGCGACGATCTCCGGCACGCCGGCCCCCGGCCGCTCGACGGGCGAGGCGCTGGCCGAAATGGAGAAGCTGGCGGCCAAGCTGCCCGGCGGCTACACCTATGAATGGACCGGCACCGCCTTCGAGGAGAAGGCGGCCGGTGGCCAGGTCGCCGGGCTGCTCGGGCTGTCGCTGGTCGTGGTCTTCCTGCTGCTGGCCGCGCTCTACGAAAGCTGGACGGTGCCGCTGGCGGTGCTGCTGGTCGTGCCGCTCGGTATCCTGGGCGCGGTGCTGTTCACCATGTTCCGGGGCATGTCCGCCGATGTCTATTTCAACGTCGGCCTCATCACGATCATCGGCCTCGCCGCCAAGAACGCGATCCTGATCGTGGAATTCGCGATCGAGCGCGAGGCGGAGGGCGACAGCGTGCTGGATGCCACGATGCAGGCGGTCAAGCTGCGGCTGCGGCCGATCATCATGACCTCGCTCGCCTTCGTGCTCGGCATGGTGCCGCTGTTCCTCGCCAGCGGGGCCGGCGCCGCCAGCCGCCGCGCGGTGGGCACGGGCGTGATGGGCGGGATGATTACCGCCACCATCCTCGGCATCTTCTTCATCCCGGTGTTCTACATCGCCGTGCGCCGCTGGCTTACCCGCAAACAGCCGCATGCCGCCGGCCATGCCGACAGCACGGCGGAAGACCCGCCGCGTACGCCACCGGGCAACCATGACACCCCAACGGCACCCGCCAATGCGTAACATCGCCATCCTGCTCGCCGCCACGGCGTTGTCCGCCTGTTCGCTGGCGCCGCCGCACACGCGCGGCCCGCTGCCGGTGGCGCCCGCCTACCAGGCGGAATATCGCCCGGAGATCGGCACCCGCCGCGCCACCGCGATCCCGTGGCGCACGTTCTTCACCGATCCCCGGTTGCAGGCGATCATCGCCATCGCGTTGCAGAACAACCGCGACCTCAAGGTCTCCGTCGCCCGTATCGCCGAGGCGCGCGGCCAGTACCGCATCCAGGGCGCGGACCGGCTGCCGACGCTCAATCTGGGCGGCAGCGCCACGCGCAACCGTATCGGAGTCAATTCGCTGGGGGCGAACGGCATCGTCACCGGCACCGATGGCGGCACCACCGGCGGCGTCTCCGGCTTCACCTACAACCAGTATTCGGTGAACGTCGGGGTCTCCTCGTTCGAACTGGATTTCTGGGGCCGCGTCGCCAATCTCACTGCGGCGGCGCGGGCGAACTACCTGTCCACCGTGGTCGCCGAACGCGCTTTCCGCCTCTCGCTGATTCGCGACGTGGCGATGAACTATCTTCAGGCGCGCGAATATATCGAGCGGATCGAGATCGCCGAGGCGACGGTCAAGAGCCGGATCGAGGGTCTGCGGATCGCCAAGCTGCGGCTCGATGCCGGCGTCACCTCCGCGCTCGATTACCGCCAGGCCGAAACGCTGCTGACGCAGGCCGAAACCGCGCTCGCCGCCCTGCGCCTCCAGCTCGCGCAGACGCGCGATGCCGTGGCGGTGCTGCTCGGCCAGCCGATCCCGGCCGACCTGCCGCCCGCGCTTGCCACCGCCCAGCAACCGATCACGCGCGACATCGCGCCGGGCCTGCCCTCCGAGTTGCTCGACAACCGGCCCGATATCCTGTCCGCCGAGGAACAGTTGCGCGCCGCCCGCGCCAATGTTGGCGCCGCAAGGGCCGCCTTCTTCCCGTCGATCACGCTTACCGGCAGTGCCGGCTACACATCGTCGGCGCTGGGGGATCTGTTCAAGTCCGGCAGCTTCCTGTGGAACGTCGGCCCGTCGCTCAGCCTGCCGATCTTCGACTGGGGCCGCCGCGAGGGCAACCTCAGCGTGGCCCGCGCGCGTGCGGATATCGCGGTAGCGACCTACGAGAAGACGGTGCAGACCGCCTTCCAGGAAGTGGCCGATGCGCTCGCCGGCCGCCGTTACCTCGCCGAACAGGTCGAGGCGCAACAGCGCGCCACGCTCGCCCAGCGCAAACTGGCCGAACTGGCGCGCTCGCGGTACCGCAACGGCGTGGCGAACTATATCGAGGTGCTGGACGCCGAGCGTAACCTATTCGAGGCGGAACAGGCGCTCATCAGTGCCCGCCGCGCCGAGCTGGACAATCTGGTAAGTCTCTACATTGCGCTGGGCGGCGGCCTCGACGGCACGCCCGAACCGGCGCCGGTCGCCGCCCGCTGACGGTTCGGGCCTAGCGCCCGCGCCCCGCCTTCTTCATCGCTTTCGTGGTCGTCTTCGTGCCGGTCGTCGTTCCCGTCACCGCGGTGCCCGTGTCGGCATCGACTGTCGCGCCGCCATCTGCCGGCCGCGTCGGCGTATCGATCGAGCGGTTGACGACATTGCCGGTCGGCCCCTGATCGATCCCCGCATCCTGCGGTGCCGTCGTCGCGTCGACCGAGCCACGCAACGTGGGATCCTGCGACCCACCGCTCACCGCCGGATTGGGGCCGACCTGCGCCGTCGCCATCACCGGCGCGGCCAGCGCCATCAGGGTCAAAAGCTTGAAACCATTCATGTTCGTCTCTCCTGTTACGCCCGGTTCAACGAGCGGCGACAGGATAGGATGCTACGCCCCGCCCACCTGCGCGCGGTGCAGCAGCTTCTGGTCGGCCAGCACCAGCGCCACCATCGCCTCCACCACCGGCGCGGCGCGGATGCCGACGCACGGATCGTGGCGGCCCTTGGTACGGATCTCGGCGGCGGCACCATCGCGATCGATCGTCGGCACCGGCGTCAGGATCGAGGAGGTCGGTTTCAGCGCCACGCGCAGCACCACTGGCTGACCGGTCGCGATACCGCCGGCAATGCCGCCGGCATGGTTCGCCTCGAACAGCGGACGCCCCTCACCGCCCGGCCGCATCGCATCGGCGTTGGTCTCGCCGGTCAGCCGGGCGGCGGCGAAACCGTCGCCGATCTCAACGCCCTTCACCGCGTTGATGCTCATGCAGGCCGCCGCCAGTTCGCTGTCCAGCTTGGCATAGAGCGGCGCACCCCAACCGGCCGGCACCCCCTCGGCGACGCATTCGATCACCGCGCCGAGGCTCGATCCGGCCTTGCGCGCGGTATCCACCGCCTCGATCCAGCGCTCCACCGCGCCGGCATCGGGGCAGAAGAACGGGTTGCGGTCGATCTCCGCATCGTCGAACGCCGCCCGGTCGATCGGATCGCCGCCCAGTTCGACCAGATAGGCGCGGATGCGGACCTCGGGGATCACCGCCCGCGCCACGCCGCCCGCCGCCACCCGCGCCGCCGTCTCGCGCGCGGAGGAACGGCCGCCGCCGCGATAGTCGCGGAAGCCGTATTTGGCGTCGTAAGCATAATCGGCGTGGCCGGGCCGATAGGCCTTGGCGACCTCCGAATAGTCCTTCGATCGCTGGTCGACGTTCTCGATCATCAGGCTGATCGGCGTACCGGTCGTCCGTCCCTCGAACACGCCGGAGAGGATGCGCACCGTGTCCGGCTCCTGCCGCTGCGTGGTGAAGCGGCTGGTGCCGGGGCGGCGTTTGTCCAGCCACGGTTGCAGGTCGGCCTCACTCAGCGCCAGCCCGGGCGGGCAGCCGTCCACCACCGCGCCCAGCGCCGGTCCGTGCGATTCGCCCCAGGTGGTGAAGCGGAAGACGCGGCCGAAGGTGTTGAAGCTCATGCCTCGCTCTCCAGCCGGGCGAAGGCGGCGGCGTGCGTCGCGGCGCCACGTGGGCCGCACGGCACCAGTCCGCCCTGCAATGCCGCCGCCATCAGATACGGCCCGGCGTAGGGCGAGGCATAGCCCGCCGCCAGCGCCGGATCGAAGCCGAAACGAGCGTAGAAGGCGGGGTCGCCAAGCGCAAAGCACAGCACCACGCCGGCCGCCTCCAGCCGCTCCAGCCCGGCGCGGACCAGCGCCTCGCCGACCCCCTGCCCGCGCGCCGAGGCGATCACCGCCAGCGGGGCGAGCGCCACCGCCGGCACCGACACACCGTTCGATTCCACCGTCATCCGGCTGAACGCCACCATGCCCGTGACGGCGCGGCTTGCCTCATCCTCGGCAACGAGCGCCAGCACCATGTCGCCATCGCCGCACAAGCGCATCACCAGCAGCGCCTCGTCCTCACGCGGGAAGGCGGCGCGTAGCAGCGCATCGACCGCCGGCACGTCGGTCGCGGCGACGTCGCGGACGATTACGGTCGGGGCGGACGGCGAGGCGGGCGTCATGCCAGCGCGATGTCCGGGGCGTCCTCCGCCTTCATGCCGATCACGTTGTAGCCGGCATCGACATGGTGGATCTCGCCCGTCACCCCGCTCGCCAGATCGGACAGCAGATACACGCCGGCCCCGCCGACATCCTCGATCGTCACGTTGCGGCGCAAGGGCGCGTTCAGCTCGTTCCATTTCAGGATATAGCGGAAATCGCCGATGCCGCTGGCGGCCAGCGTCTTAATCGGTCCGGCGGAGATGGCGTTGACGCGGATGTTCTCGGGGCCGAGATCCATCGCCAGATATTTCACGCTGCTTTCCAGCCCGGCCTTGGCCACGCCCATCACGTTATAGTGCGGCACCACCTTCTCGGCACCGTAATAGCTCAACGTCAGGATCGAGCCACCGTCCGGCATCATCGCCCGCGCGCGACGGGTGACGGCGACGAACGAATAGACCGAGATGTTCATCGTCAGCAGGAAGTTGTCGAGGCTGGTATCCACGTACAGCCCGCGCAGTTCGTTCTTGTCCGAAAAGCCGATGGCGTGGACGAGGAAGTCGATCGTCGGCCAGCGTTCCGCCAGCGTGGCGAAGGTGGCGTCGAGATCGGCCATGTCGCCGACATCGCAATCGATCAGGAAGTCGGACCCGACCTCGGCCGCCAGCGGGCGCACGCGCTTGGCCAGCGCCTCGCCCTGATGGCTGAACGCCATCTCGGCGCCCTGCGCATGCAGCGCCTTGGCGATGCCCCAGGCCAGCGACCGATCGTTCGCCAGCCCCATCACCAGACCGCGCTTGCCTGCCATCAGCCCAGCCATCTCAACTCCCTCAAGCCGTTACCGCCGGTTCCGTTACGCCAGGCGAGGGGGGTTCCGCCAGTGCCGCGTTCAGCTGCGCGCCGATCACGAGGCCGAAACCGACCAGCCAGAAGAAGAACAGCGCGATGATCGTGCCGGCCAGACCACCATAGGTCAGGTCGTACCCGCCCAGCAGCCCCAGCGCCCGGGGCAGCGCCATCGTCACCGACATCCACCACAGCGCGGTGAACACCGCGCCCGGCCACTTCGGGCAGTCGGACATGCGGTATTTGGACGGGGTGAGCGAATAGAACAGGATGTAGAGCGCCAGCGCCAGGATGGCGAGCGGCGCCAGCCGGCCGATGCCGATCCACCCGCCCAGATCGGCGGCGAACGGCAGCAGGCGATAGATGAACTGCTCGGCCGCCGTCAGCATCACCTGCGCGCTGAAGGCGGCGAGCGCGAGGATGACCGAGACGATGATCATCGCCGCCGAAGTGAGCCGATAATGCCAGAACGCCCGCGAATAGCCGGTGCCGTAGGCGCGGCGCAGGATATCGCGGATCGTCTCGATGAAGCTGCCGACCGTCCACAGCCCCACCAGCGCGCCCAGCCACAGCAGAGATCCGGTGCGCGCCAGCAACACGTCGTTGATCGGCTTGCGCAGCAGGTCGGCGACCGAGGAGGGGACGGTGCGCAGAAACGAATCGATCGCGCGCGCCGTATCCGGCCCGTGGCCGAAGAACTGCGCGAGCGCCGCCAGGATGATGAAGAACGGAAACAGCGTCAGCAGCGCCAGATAGGCCAGGTTGCCGGCGTGGATGAAGCCATCGGAATAGACGCCGACAACCACCCGCTTGATGACCGCGAACGCCTTGCTGCCCGGCCCGACGCGCTCGATCCCGCGGTCCAGACGGGTGCGCAGCGTGGCACGCTGTGCGCGCGCCTCCGGCGCCTCGGGGGAAACATCCTGCATCGGGAGGCTAGACGCCGAGCCCCGCCCTCGGGTTGCGTGTCGCCGCGCCTTCCCATTCCTCGACGAACGCCTGCAACGCGGCATCGTCGGCCGGAATGTCGATCGCCAGCGTCACCAGCTGGTCGCCGCGCCCGCCATCCTTCCGGTGGAACCCGCGCCCCTTCAGCCGCAGCGTCTTGCCCGATGTTGCGCCTTTCGGCACCGACAGCTTCACCGCGCCCTCCACGGTCGGCGTGGTCACGGCCGCACCCTTCACCGCCTCGTCCAGCCCGATCGGCAGGTCCAGCCGCACGTCGTCGCCGTCGCGCGTGAAGAAGCGGTGGGGGCGTATCTCGATCGTCAGGATCGCGTCGCCGGCCCCGCCCGCCCCCGCCTCGCCCTTGCCGGAAAGCCGCATCTGCGTGCCGTCCTCGACGCCGGCGGGCAGCTTGATGTCGATCGTCTTGCCGTCCGACAGCGTCACCCGCTGCGGCTTCAGCGCGGCCGCCTCCTCGAACGGCACGGACAGGCGGTAGGCCACGTTCGCGCCCTTGGGGGCAGGCCGCCGCGCGCCGCCGCCGCCGAACCCGGCATTGAATCCGCCGCCCCGACCGCCGCGCCCGCCGCCGAAGATCCCCTCGAAGATGTCGCCGAACTCACCGCCCTCACCACCGAACTCGAACCCCGGCTGGCCCGCGCGGCCACCGTTCGGGCGAAAGCCGCCGCCCCCGCCGCCGAAGCCGAACGGCGCCTTGGGGTTGCCCTGCTCGTCGATCTCGCCGCGATCGTAGCGCGCGCGCTTGTCCTTGTCGGTCAGCAGATCGTAGGCCGCCGTCACGTCGGAAAAGCGTTCCGCCGCCTTGGGATTGTCCTGATTGCGATCGGGGTGCAGCTCCTTGGCGAGCTTGCGATACGCCTTCTTGATCGTCGCCTCGTCAGCGCCGCGTTCCACCCCGAGTTTCGAATAGATATCCGCCATGGCCACCCGTTACGCTGTCGTCGCGCGGATCGCCATCTGTTGCACATCCGCAACAGCCAGATGTGCAGTCCGCCCGCCGAACGCAAGCCCCGACAGTCGCGTGATAATCTTACGCCAGAATGGCACCGTTCGGGCAATGTGACGTTCAGCGGACCAACCCAGATCACAAGCGGGACAAACTCGTGACACCATTCTCCTGCCCGAACTGCGATCGCCTGGTCCATTTCGAGGTCCGCATATGCCCCGCCTGCCAATTCTCGCTGGGCTATGATCCGCGCGCTGGCGCCTTCCTGTTCCTCGGCGACAATCTCACGACATGGCGCGACACTAACGGCGACGCGCACGAGGTGCAGGCATGCGCCAACAACGACGGCTACGAGGTATGCAACTGGCTGGTCGGGCTGGATGAGAACACCCCGTATTGCCGCGCCTGCCGGCACAACCGCACCATCCCCGACCTCTCGGTGGACACCGTGCCCGAACGCTGGGGCAAGGTGGAGGCGGCCAAGCGGCGGCTGTTCCACACGCTGATGAAGATCGGCATCCCGCTGGAAACACAGGGCGAGGCCGCCGCCGCCGGGCTGGCGCAGGGGCTTGCCTTCGATCTGCTCTACGATCCTTCCGCCGAGACGATGGGGCAACCCCAGATCCTGACCGGGCACGATGGTGGCCTCGTCACGCTCAACCTGATCGAGGCCGACGATGTCGAGCGCGAGCGCGTCCGCCGCGCCATGGGCGAGCCGTATCGCACCCTGCTCGGCCATTTCCGTCACGAAGTGGGGCACCACTTCTGGTCCCGCCTGATTCAGTATGACCCCGATGAGGTCGCAGGCTTCCGCGAGGTGTTCGGCGATGAATCGCTCGATTACGCCACCGCGCTGCAGAACCATTACGGCAGCGGCAAGGTGTGGACCGACGACTACGTCAGCTTCTACGCCACCTCGCATCCGTGGGAGGATTTCGCCGAGACGTTCGCCCATCTGCTCCACATCATCGACACGCTGGCGACGATCGGCGGCTTCGGCGCCACGCTGGCCCCCTTCCCGGGGCCGGAGGCGCACCCCGGCGCGCTGGTCGACTTCGATCCGTACACCGCGCCGACCGACGCGCTGATCGCGCAGATCGTGCCCTTCTCGTTCGCGTTGAACGCGATCAACCGCAGCATGGGGCAGCCGGACCTGTACCCGTTCCATCTGTCACCGGTGATCGTGAGCAAGCTCGATTACGTGAACCGGCTGGTGCAGCGCCATCGCGTGCAGCCGGCCAGCCCCACCACCGCCCCGGCGCCGGCACAAGCCGCCTGAAGCGGTCGGCCGTCAGCCCTCGATCGGCGCCACGTCCACCGACACGTCGATCTTCTGGCGGCCGCCCCCCAGGAAGATGCCGTCGACTGGGGCGACATCGGCATAATCGCGGCCGATCGCGGTGACGATGTGGTCGCCGGCCATCGCGCAATCGTTGGTCGGGTCGAAACCGATCCACCCGCGCGCCGGCCCGCACCAGATCAGCACCCACGCATGCGTCGCGTCCGCGCCCACGAGGCGCGGCTTGCCGGCGGGCGGAATGGTGCGCAGGTAGCCGCTCACATAGGCGGCCGGCACCCCGCTGGCGCGCAGGCCCGCGATCATGATCTGGGCGAAATCCTGGCAAACGCCATGCCGCTTGGCGAACGCCTCGGCCGGTGGCGTATCGGCCTCGGTGGCGGTGCCGTCATAGCGGAAATCGGTGAAGATCCGCCGGGTCAGCGCAAAACCCGCCTCCACGATGCCGCGCGCCGGATCGAGTTCAGCCGCACAATAATCGGCGATCGCGGGGTCCAGCGCGATCAGCGGCGAGGCGAACAGATAGCTCGCCGGCCCGGTCGGCCCCAGATCGCGCGAGGCGCGCGCCGCCGCGCCCACCTCCGCCACGGTCGGGTCGTCCGCGCGCACGTCGGGCACGGGGCGGTTCACCGTCACGCGAAACCGGCTGTCGATCACCACCTCGCCCGCCGGCCGGTCGATAAGCATCCGCGTCACGTTCACCGCATAGCCGCTGTCGCGCGCCTCGCCGAAGCTGGCGCGCGGCTCGACGTGGAAGGCGTGGCTCTCCACCACCTGCCCATCCCATTCGATCGGGCGCAGCCGCAGGTTGCAGCGGGTGAAGCGCACCGGCCGGGCATAGCGGGTGCGGGTGCGGTGGCTCACGTCGTAGCGCATCGTCGTCATCGTTCGTATCCGCTCATGCCAGCGTCATCCCCGCCGCGCGGATCGTCTCGTTGTCCTGCAGGAAGAAGCGCCGGCCGATCGCATCGGACAGCGCCATCAGCCGGTTCTCGATCCCCATCACCGCGTTGGTGCCGAGCGACTCGGCGCGCGACATCGAGACGAGCGCGTCCAGCTCGATCGCCAGCCGCTGCTGCTCCTCGGCCATGCCGTCGTCGCGCAGGCGCGGCAGCGCGTCCAGATGGCCACGCACCGCCTCCACCTGGAACGCCAGCGAGCGCGGATTATACGGATCGAGCGCGATCAGATCCCGCACCGGCGCCAGCGCCAGCCCGGTCAGGTAACGCGCGCGGTAGCTGATCTGGCTGTCGTTGAGGTCGAGCAGGGTCGTCAGATCGTCCGCCCCGGCCTCGTCGCCGGCGAAGGCGCGCAGTTGCCGGCACACCAGCGCCCCCCGCTCGATCCGCCGGCCGAGATCGTGGAAACGCCAGCCGGCGGTGCGGCCCATGTTCTCCGCCGCCAGCCCGGCCAGCGCGGAGAAGCGTTCGAGCAGCACGCTGGCCCGCGCCAGCAACCCGCCGACATCATCGTCGCCGCGCTCGGGCAGGGCCGCATCGACCAGTCGCCACACGTCGGCCGAAAGGCGATCGCGCGTGCCCTCGGCGATCGCGCGGACCGAACCGAGCAGCGAGCGCACGCTGGCGCCGCCTTCGCCATCCAGCGCCTCGATCACCAGCGTGCGGACATCGGGCGCGGGTGCCTCTCCGTCGTCCTCGCGCGGATCGATCGCCGCGCCGCTGGAGATCAGCAACCCGGTCAACCGGTCGAGCGTGGCGGGCACCAGCGCGGCCCCGCCCACCGCATCGATCGTGCCGCCCAGCGCCGCACGCACGAGCCGCAATGTCGCCTCGCCGCGCTCCAGATAGCGGCCGAGCCAGAACAGATTGTCCGCCGCCCGGCTGGGCAGCGTGCCCGGATTGCGCCGGATCGCCACGTTGGCGGGCAGCAGCGACACCGATTCCACCCGCTGCCGCCCGACGATACAGACGTCGGCGGAAAACGCCCCCTCGCCCATCACCGCCGCGCGCGGATCGGGGTCGTCCGCCAGCCGGGCGAAGCCGCCGGGCATCACCGTCCAGTTGCCCGCCCCGTCGCGCGCGGCGAACACCCGAAGGGTGAAGGGGCGGGCGATCAGCCGCCCGTCCGCCACCGCCGGCACGGTGGAGAGATGCACGATCTCCTGCCCGACATAATCCTGCGGCCGCCGCGCCATGCCGGCCAGCAACGCCGCGCGCGCCGCATCGTCCAGCCGCGCACCCAGCACGCCGCGCCCGTTGGTCAGGCCGACGGGCCGGTCGCTGAACGCGGGCCCGATAACCAGCTGGTCCAGGGAGGCCTCCACCTTGGCGCGTTCGCGCGGTTGGCCGCACCACCATGTCGCGATGTTGGGCAGGCGCAGTTTCTCGCCGGTCAGCCGCCGCGCCAGCACCGGCAGGAAGGCAGCCATGCCCGCTGATTCGACCACGCCCGCGCCCGGCGCGTTGGCGATCACCGTGTTGCCGGCGCGCACCGCGTCCATCAGCCCGGGCACGCCGATCGCCGAATGCGAATCGAACGCCAGCGGATCGAGAAAGCGCGAATCCATCCGCCGCCACAGCGCATCGACCCGCTTCAGCCCGTCGATGGTGCGGACGAACAGCTGGTTGTCGCGCACCGCCAGATCGGCGCCCTCCACCAGCAGCAGGCCCAGATAGCGCGCCAGATGCGCCTGCTCGGCATAGCTCTGGTTGTAGCGCCCCGGCGTCAGCAGCGCGATGCGTGGCTCGTCGCGGTGGCAGACGCCGGCCAGACCGGCGCGGAAGGCGGAGAAGAAGGGAGCCAGCCGCTGCACGTTCAGCCGCGCCTGCAACGTGCCCATCACGCGCGACGCGGCGAGCCGGTTCTCCAGCGCATAGCCGGCACCGGCGGGCGTGCGGGCATGATCGGCCAGCACCCGCCACTCGCCATCCGGTCCGCGCGCCAGATCGGCGGCGTAGATGTGCAGGCGCCGCCCGCCCGGCGGCGGCACCCCGATCATCGATCGCCAGAAATGCGGGCTGCCGGTGACGAGCGCGGCCGGCAACGCCCCGTCGCGCACCAGCGCCTGTTCACCATAGACGTCGTTCAATATGTCTTCGAGCAGCTCGGCGCGCTGGCAGATTCCCGCCTCGATCCCGGTCCACTCGTCCTCGCCGATCAGCAGCGGAATGGCGGACAGCGGCCACGGCCGCTCGTTCTCCTCGCCGGGCAGGCGGAAGGCGGTGCCCAGTTCCTTCACCTGCCGGCCGATGCGATCCTGCAACTGGTCGAGGTCGCCGCCGGAGACGCTGGCGATGCCATCGAGCAGCGTGCGCCACCAGCGCCCGCCGCGCCCCTCGTCGCCGCGCAGCACATCGTCCGGCCCGGCGGACGCCCGGTAATCGGTCAGCCAGCCCTCGCCCCAGCGCATGCCGGGGCGAGGGTCCACGGGATCGGTCGCCACGATCCGGCTACTTCGGCGCCGGCGTGCGCAGATCCAGCGTCAGCGGGAACTCGCTGGCCCGCTCCGGCCGGGGCATCGCGATCGGGCCGGGGGTGTGCCCCTGATCCTCGAAGCGGGCGCGGCGGCGGGCCTCGGCCTCATAATCGTTCACCGGCACATTGTCGTAGCTGCGTCCGCCCGGATGCGCGACGTGATACACGAAGCCGCCCAGCGATCGCCCGTTCCACCGATCGAGCAGGTCGAAGGTCAGCGGCGCGTTGGCCGGCAGGCGCGGATGCAGGCAATTGGCCGGCGCCCACGCCTTGTAGCGCACGCCGCCCACCGCCTCGCCCGATCCGGTCGGCGTCATCGGCACCGCCCGCCCGTTCACCGCCACGATATGCCGCTCGGGCACCAGCCCGGTCGCGCGCACCTGCAACCGCTCGGTCGAGCTGTCGACGTAGCGCACCGTGCCGCCGATCGCGCCGGTCTCGCCCAGCACGTGCCACGGCTCCAGCGCATGGCTGATCTCCAGCGCCACGCCGCCCGCGGTCACCGTGCCGTGCACGGGGAAGCGGAACTGGCGCTGCGCCTCGAACCAGTTCGGATCGAAATCATAGCCGGCCCGGCGCAGGTCGCCGAGTACGTCGAGAAAATCGGCCCACACGAAATGCGGCAGCAGGAAGCGATCGTGCAGCTGCGTGCCCCAGCGCACCAGCCCGCCCTCCTGCGGCTCGCGCCAGAACCAGGCGGTCAGCGCGCGGATCAGCAGTTGCTGCGCGAGGCTCATCTTCGGTTCGGGCGGCATCTCGAACCCGCGAAACTCGACGAGGCCGAGCCGCCCGGTCGGGCCGTCGGGCGAATACAGCTTGTCGATGCAGATCTCGGTGCGGTGAGTGTTGCCCGTCACGTCCACCAGCAGGTTGCGGAACAGGCGATCGACCACCCACGGCGCGGGCGTCTCCCCCTCGCCCGGCAGCGGCACCTGTTCGAGCGCGATCTCCAGCTCGTACAGCCCGTCGTGCCGCGCCTCGTCGATGCGCGGCGCCTGGCTGGTCGGGCCGATGAACATGCCCGAGAACAGGTAGCTCAACGCCGGATGCCGCTGCCAGTAAAGCACGAAGCTCTTCAGCATGTCCGGCCGGCGGATGAACGGCGAATCGTTCACCGATTGCCCGCCCAGCACCAGATGGTTGCCGCCTCCGGTGCCGACCGACCGGCCATCGATCATGAACTTGTCGGCGGTCAGCCCGATCTCGCGCGCCATGCGATAGACGCCCTCGGTGATCGCCACCGTCTCGTTCCAGCTCGATGCCGGCTGGATGTTCACCTCGATCACCCCCGGATCGGGGGTGACGCGCAGCACCTGAAGCCGGGGATCGGGCGGCGGGGCATAGCCCTCGATCCGCACCGGCACGGCCAGCGCGCGCGCCGCGGCCTCCACCTGCGCGACCAGGTCGAGATAGTCCTCCAGCGCCTCGGTCGGCGGCAGGAACACGGCTAGGTGGTCGCCGCGCGGCTCGGCCGTCACGGCGGTACGCACCGCGCCCTCGATGATGTGCTGCTCCACCCGATCCTGCGGGGCACGGCCGCCGGGCGCGTTGCCCACCTGCTCGATGCGCTGCTCGTGCCCCTCGGGCTCGGCCAGCGGCGGGGCGGCCTGATCGCGGTAGTCGGGCAGCGGCCCGCGCGGCTCGGTCGTGTCGCGCACGTGGGGGTAGGGATAATCGGACGGCTTCACGTAGGGCAGCGAGCCGAGCGGCAGGCGATAACCGAGCGCCGAATCACCGGGGACGAGGAACAGCTTGCCACGCCGCACCCGCCACCGCTCGCTGCGCCACGCCTTGCGCGCATCGGGCACCACCGCCGCGTTCCACCGCTGCACCGGCAGCACGTAGCCGACCGGCTTGGACAAACCGCGCTCGAACGCCTTCACCATCCGCGCACGCGCTTCCGGATCCTCGATCTGCGGGTCGGTCGGGTCGGTGTTCTCAGGCAGCGAGGCTTCCTTCACCGCCCATTCGATGCCGTCCTCATAGGCCGGCTGCACGTTGTCCGCCTCGATGCCGAGGCCGTCCGCGATCGCCTGCAACAGGCGCCCGGCCATGTCCGCGTCGAGCGGGGCGCCCTCCACCGCGCTGCGCGCGATCAGCCCGGCATCGCGCCAGATCGGCACGCCGTCGCGCCGCCAGTAGACCGAATAGCCCCAGCGCGGCAGGCTCTCGCCCGGATACCATTTGCCCTGCCCGTGATGGATCAGCCCGCCGGGCGCGAATTCCTCGCGCATCATGCGGATCAGCCTGTCGGCGAACAGCGCCTTGGTCGGCCCCACCGCATCGCCGTTCCACTCGCCCGCCTCGGGGTCATCGGCGGCCACGAACGTCGGCTCGCCGCCGGTCGTCAGCCGCACGTCCTGTGCGACCAGATCGGCGTCCACCTGCTGGCCCAGCGCATCCAGCGCATCCCAGCGCGCCTCGGTGAACGGCGCCGTGATCCGCACCGCCTCGGCGATGCGCTGCACCGTCATCTCGAAGCGGAAATCGCAATCGACATACTCGCCGAAATACGTCCCGTCGATCGGCGTGGCGGAGCGATAGTGCGGCGTGGCGGCCAGCGGGATATGCCCCTCGCCCGCCAGCATCCCCGATGTCGCGTCGAAGCCGATCCACCCCGCGCCCGGCACATAGGCCTCGGCCCATGCGTGCAGATCGACGATATCCTGCGAGACGCCCTTCGGCCCCTCGATCGCCACCACGTCCGGCGTCAGCTGGATCGAATAGCCCGAGACGAAGCGCGAGGCGAAGCCCAGCCGGCGCAGCAGCTGCACCAGCAGCCAGCCGCTGTCCCGGCAGGAGCCGAGCCCCAGTTGCAGCGTCTGCTCCGGCTCCTGCATCCCGGCCTCGGGACGGATGATGTAGCCGATCCGCTCCTTCACCGTCGCGTTCAGGTCGACGAGGAAGTCGATCGTCCCCTGCTCGCGCCCCGCGAACTCGGCCACCAGCGCCTCGAACAAAGGCCCCTGCGGCTCGGTTTCCAGATAGGGGATCAGGTCCACCGCCAGCGTGTCGGCATAGGTGAACGGCCGCTTCTGGGCATAATCCTCGACGAAGAAGCCGAACGGATTGATGACGACCATGTCGGCCAGCAGGTCCACCTCGATGCGGAATTCCGTCACCGGCTCGGGAAAGTTGATCCGCGCCAGCCAGTTGCTGTGCGGATCCTGCTGCCAGTTGATGAAATGGTTCTCGGGGAACACCTTCAGCGAATAACTCGGGATCGCGGTGCGGGAATGGGGCGCGGGGCGCAGCCGGATCACCTGCGGCCCCAGCGTCACGGGGCGCTCGTAGCGATAGGCGGTAAGGTGGTGGAGAGCGGCCTGGATCATGCCGACTTTGGACCACATGCGTCGCGGCAGTGCAACGTAAAGCGTCCGGCTTCCGCCGGCCACGCGATGCCCGTAAGGAGACAGGCGTCATCCCTCCCCGACAGGTTTCCCATGCCAGGCCAGTCCGACCCGCACGCCCTGTTCGAAAGCTGGCTGGCCGAGGCCACCGCGCTGGAGCCGAACGATCCCAATGCGATGGCGCTGGCCACGGTGGACGCGCGCGGCCAGCCGGCGGCGCGGATGGTGCTGCTGAAGGGCCACGATGCACGCGGCTTCGTGTTCTACACCAACCTGGAAAGCCGCAAGGCGAACGATCTGCACGCCGCCCCGCGCGCCGGCCTGTTGTTCCACTGGAAGTCGCTGCGCCGGCAGGTGCGGGTGGAAGGCCCGGTGGAGCGGGTGAGCGATGCCGAGGGCGACGCCTATTTCGCCACGCGCGGCCGCGATTCGCAGCTGGGGGCTTGGGCATCCGAACAATCCCGTCCGCTCGAATCGCGGGCCGTGTTCGAGGCGCGCTTCGCCGACATGGAAACGCGCTTCGCCGGCGGCGACGTGCCGCGCCCGCCGCACTGGTCGGGCTATCGCGTGGTGCCGGACCGGATCGAGTTCTGGCAGGATCGCGCGCACCGGCTGCACGAACGCCGCCTGTTCACCGCCGTCCCGCAGGGCTGGACCGAGGGGCTGATGTTCCCATGACCGACACGCGCTTCGTTCAGGTCGATGCCTTCGCCGACCGGCCCTTCACCGGCAATCCGGCGGCGGTGATGCCGCTGGACGCCTGGCTGCCCGACGCCACGCTGCAGGCGATCGCGGCGGAGAACAACCTGTCCGAAACCGCCTTCCTCGTCGCCACGCCGGGGGGTGCGGCGGACCATGACCTGCGGTGGTTCACCCCCGCCGTGGAGGTGGCGATGTGCGGCCACGCCACGCTCGCGTCCGGCCACGTCATGCTGGGGGACGATCCGACCCGCGATCGCGTCACCTTCGCCACGCGCAAGGCGGGCATTCTCGCGGTGTCGCGTGCGGGCGACGGCTATGCGCTCGACCTGCCGGTCTGGGCGCCCGCCCCGCGCGCGATGCCCGACATCGCGGCGGCGATGGGCGGCGATCCGGTCGAGGCGCTGCATCACGACAGCGGCTATGCGCTGCTGGTCTATCGCACCGCCGCCGAGATCCGCGCGCTCGCACCCGATTTCCGCGCGCTGGCCGCACTCGGCGACTTCCTGTTCATCGCCACCGCGCCCGGTGACGATGCCGGCGACGATGCCACCGACATCGTGAGCCGCGCCTTCGCGCCCGGCGCCGGGGTCGACGAGGATCCCGTCACCGGATCGGCCCACGCCGTCCTCGCTCCCTATTGGGCCGCCCGTTTGGGTCGCAACCGTTTCACCGCCTTCCAGGCAAGCGCGCGCGGCGGGCATCTGGACTGCACGCTGGCCGGCGACCGGGTGATTCTGCGCGGCCGCTGCGTTACGGTAATCGAGGGAACGATGCGGCTGTGACGATGCCCGCCGAGCCACCCCGCAACCCGCCGCCGCCCGAGATCGTCTTCGTGGTGGCGCGGGCCGACAATGGCGTGATCGGGCGCGACGGCGGGATGCCGTGGCACCTGCCGGCGGACCTTCGCCATTTCAAGGCGATGACGGCCGGGCTGCCGATGGTGATGGGCCGGCGGACCTTCGTCAGCCTGCCCGGCCTGCTGCCCGGCCGCCGCCACATCGTGCTGACCCGCGACGCGGGCTGGCGCGCCGACGGTGCCGAGCCTGTGGCCGACGCCGCCACCGCGCTTGCCGCCGCCGGATCGGACCGGTGGCCGTGATCGGCGGGGCGGAGATCTTCGCCCTGTTCCTTCCCCGCGCCCACCGAATCGAGCTGACCGAGATCCACGCCGCCCCGCCCGGCGACACCTGGCTGCCCCCCTTCGACGGCTGGACGGAAACGGCGCGCGCCGATCATCCGGCCGAGGACGACCGGCCGGCCTACAGCTTCGTCACCCTCGCCCCGCCCGTGCCGCGATGACCGGCCACGCGGCGATTGGCACGCGCCGCCCCCGTCCCTATAGGCCGATCCCATGGAGTGGCTGACAAGCGACCGGCCCGTCCCCGGTCATCTGCGGGGCGGCGTGGTGGCGCTGGGAAATTTCGACGGGTTCCACCGGGGCCACCAGGCGGTGGTGGGCCAGGCGCGCGCGCTTGCGCGGGAGGCGGGGCGGCCGCTGATCGTCGCCACCTTCGATCCGCATCCGGTGCGGCTGTTCCGGCCGGAGACGCCGCCGTTCGGCCTCACCACCATCGCCCAGCGTGGCCGGCTGATCGCCGGGGCCGGGGCCGATGCCATGCTGGTCTTCCACTTCGATCGCGCGCTGGCCGATGAATCCGCCGATCGCTTCGTCCAGTCCCGCCTGATCGACCATGCCGGCGCGGCGGCGGTGGTCGTCGGCTACGACTTCACCTACGGCAAGGGCCGCGCGGGGGATACCGGCACGCTGGCCCGCTTCGGCGCGTCGCACGGCCTTGCCACCCACAGCGTGATGCCGGTGATGGACGCGGCGGCGGCGGTTTCCTCCAGCCGCATCCGGCTGGCGCTGGCGGAAGGGGATTGCGCCACCGCCACCGCCCTGCTCACCCGCCCGTTCACGATCTCGGGCGTGGTGGAACATGGCGCCAAGCTCGGCCGCACGCTCGGCTACCCCACCGCCAACCTCACGCTTGGCGATTACATCCGCCCGGCCTACGGCATCTACGCGGTGCGCGGGCTGCTGGACGACGGGCGCGTGCTGGACGGCGCCGCCAACCTCGGCATCCGCCCCACGATCGAGGGGCCGCCGACCGAGCTGCTCGAACCCTATTTCTTCGACTTCGACGGCGATCTGTATGGCCGGACGATCGAGGTGCAACTGATCGAGCGGCTGCGCCCCGAGGCCAAGTTCGACGGGCTGGAGCCGCTGAAGGCGCAGATGGCGCTCGACTGCCAGCGCGCCCGCGCCATCCTTGCCGCGACGCCGCCCGTCGCTTAAGGCGCGGGCATGTCCGATACGCCCGATACCGCCGCCGCCAAAGACTGGCGCAGCACCGTGTTCCTGCCGCAGACCGGCTTTCCGATGAAGGCCGGCCTCGCCGCCAAGGAACCCGGCATCCTCGCGAAGTGGGCGGCGGACGATCTGTACGGCACGCTGCGCCGGGAACGCGCGGGCCGCGAACGCTTCATCCTCCACGACGGCCCGCCCTACGCCAACGGCGACATCCACATGGGCCATGCGATGAACAAGGTGCTGAAGGACATCATCGTCCGCTCACAATCCCTGCTCGGCAAGGATGCGCCCTACGTGCCTGGCTGGGATTGCCATGGCCTGCCGATCGAGTGGAAGGTCGAGGAGCAGTATCGCGCCAAGAAGCTGAACAAGGACGAGGTCGATCCCGTCCAGTTCCGCGCCGAATGCCGCGCCTATGCCGAAAAGTGGGTGGACGTGCAGCGCGCGCAGTTCCAGCGGCTGGGCATCATGGGCGACTGGGCCGACCCGTATCTGACGATGAAGTACGAGGCGGAGGCCGCGATCGTCGCCGAACTGCTGAAGTTCGCCGAAAGCGGCCAGCTCTATCGCGGCGCCAAGCCGGTGATGTGGTCGCCCGTCGAGAAGACCGCACTGGCCGAGGCCGAGGTGGAATATGAGGACATCACCTCGACCCAGATCGACGTGGCCTTCGAGATCACGGACTCGCCGATCGAGGCGTTGCGCGGCGCCTATGCGGTGATCTGGACGACGACGCCGTGGACGATCCCGGTCAATCAGGCTTTGGCCTATGGGCCGGACGTTGAGTATGTGCTGATCGACTTCGCCGTCCAAGCAGGCGTCGAAGGCAATGATCGCCTCGACACCGAATTAGACACGGGCATTTTGCGTGCCATCTGGGATATGCGTTTTCTCGTCGCATCCTCACTAGTTTCAGCATTTGAAGCGCGGGTTCAAAGCTATCTGAAGGGCACTGGCGAGCAGCAAGGCAGTGCATCCCTGACTGCACATGCCAACGTAATACAAACCATATCGGGCGACCTCGCCGGCACCGTTGCCCGCCATCCGATGCACGCGCTCGGCGGCTTCTTCGCCCGCCCGCGCCCGTTTCTGCCCGGCGATTTCGTCACCACCGACGCCGGCACCGGCCTCGTCCACATGGCGCCCGATCATGGCGAGGACGATTTCGACCTGTGCAAGGCCAACGGCCTCGATCCCGTCTTCGCGGTGGAGGGCGACGGGAAATATCGCGCGGACTGGGCGTGGCTCGGCGGGCAGGGGTCGGTCATCAACCCCAAGTTCAACGCGCCGGACGGCCCGATCTGTACCGCGCTGCGCGAGGCGGGCGCGCTGCTCGCCGCCTCCGCCGACTACAGGCACAGCTACCCGCATTCGTGGCGCAGCAAGGCCAAGCTGATCTTCCGCGCCACCCCACAATGGTTCATCCCGATGGACCGGCCGGTGGGCGTCCCGACGCCGCTCGACGCGGAGAACAGCGGTGCCTCGACTTCGCTCGACATGGGAGACGGCGGTGTCTCGACTTCGCTCGACACAAGGGCGAAAGATCACAACGACCATGTGCCGAGCGAAGTCGAGGCACGGAGCGCCACGCCCGGCAGCAACGCCGCCACCCTGCGCGAAACCGCGCTCGATGCGATCGAACGGACGCGCTGGGTGCCCGAGAAATCGCGCAACCGCATCCACGCGATGGTGGCGGGCCGGCCCGACTGGGTGATCTCCCGCCAGCGCGCGTGGGGCGTGCCGATCGCGCTGTACCTCCACCGCGCCACCGGCGAGTATCTGAACGACCCCGCCGTCAACGCCCGCATCGTCGAGGCCTTCAAGGCCGGCGGCGCGGATGCGTGGTTCACCGCCGATCATCAGGCGCTGCTTGGCGAGGCGTACACCGCCGCCGACTACCAGCCGGTCAACGACATCCTCGACGTGTGGTTCGACTCGGGCAGCACCCACGCCTTCGTGATCGAGGCGCGCTACGGGGAAGGCACCCGCGCCGACCTCTACCTTGAAGGGTCGGATCAGCATCGCGGCTGGTTCCAGTCCTCGCTGCTGGAAAGCTGCGGCACGCGCGGGCGCGCGCCCTACGATGCCGTGCTCACCCATGGCTTCGCGCTCGACGGGCAGGGGCGCAAGATGTCGAAGTCGCTCGGCAACGTCGTCGATCCGCTCAAGATCATCAACGAGAGCGGTGCCGACATCCTGCGGATGTGGGTCGCCTCGACCGATTATTTCGACGACGTGCGGATCGGCAAGGAGGTGCTGTCCGGCACGTCCGACGCCTATCGCAAGCTGCGCAACACCTTCCGCTACCTGCTCGGCGCGCTCGACGGCTTCGATGAGGCGGAACGTATCGACCCTGCCGACATGCCCGAGCTGGAACGCTACGTCCTCCACCTGCTCGCCACGCTGGACGAGAAGCTGCGTGCGGCGGTGAACGATTTCGAGTTCACCCGCTACGTGACGGAGCTGACCACCTTCGCCAACAACGACCTGTCGGCGTTCTTCTTCGATATTCGCAAGGACAGCCTGTACTGCGACGCGCCCGACGCCCCCAAGCGCCGCGCCTATCGCACCGTGCTCGACATCCTGTTCCACGCGCTCGTTCGCTACGCCGCCCCCATCCTGTGCTTCACCGCCGAGGAGGTGTGGTGCACGCGCTACCCCGATGCGCCCTCCGTCCACCTGCTCGAATGGCCGGAGATCGGCGCATGGGCCGATCCGCGCCTGGCCGAAAGCTGGGCCGAGATCCGCGCGCTGCGCCTGATCGTCAGCGGCGAGATCGAGCCGAAGCGGCGCGCCAAGGAGCTCGGCTCCAGCCTCGAGGCCAAGGTCACGATCGGCCTGGCCGACACGCGCGACCGGCCGCTCGCCAACTCCGCCGATCTGGCGGAGGTGTTCATCGTCTCCGACGTCGGCATCAGCGAGGCGACGCAGCATATGGTGGCGATCGTCCATCGCACCGATTTCCAAAAATGCGGCCGCTGCTGGCGCCACCTGCCCGAGGTGACGACCGACGGCGACCTGTGCGATCGCTGCGAGACCGTCGTGGGCCAGGATGCGGCAGGGGCGGTGGCCGTTGGTTGAGCCGATGCCCCCGCGCCACCGCGCACTCGGCTTCGCGATGGCGGGGCTGGTGTTCCTTGCCGACCAGCTGAGCAAGTGGGCGGTGACGCATCCGTTGCGCCTGGAACAGCGCGGCGTGATCGAGATCACCGGCTTCTTCAACCTCAAGTGGGTGGAGAATTACGGCGTCTCGATGGGCTTCCTCACCGCCGACAGCGATTTGGGCCGGTGGCTGCTCGTGCTGCTCACCGCCATCATCGCGATCGGCGTGGTGGTGTGGCTGTGGCGGGAGAGGCAGCGGCCCGATGCGGCGGCGCTCGGCCTCGTTCTCGGTGGCGCGATGGGGAATATCCTTGATCGGGCGCGCTTCGGCCATGTCGTCGATTTCGCCGACCTGCATTTCGGTGACTGGAGCCCCTTTTTGGTCTTCAATGTGGCGGATGCGGCGATTACGGTCGGCGTCCTGCTTCTCGTGCTGCGCGCGCTCCTGACGCGCGAGCGAAAAGATCCGGCGGAGAATGTGAATGCGTAAGCTCGTTATCTCAGGCGTGGCGGCCACCGCCCTGCTCGCGCTCTCCGCCTGCGGCGGCGGCCCCAAGGGCGGCGTCTTCGGTCATGCCGGCAAGGGGCCGGACGAGTTCGCCGTGCAGCGTCAGGCGCCGCTGGTGATCCCGCCCGATTTCGCGCTCGTGCCGCCGCGCCCCGGTGCCCCCCGCCCGCAGGAGGCGGACAGCTCGACGCAGGCGCTGCAGGCGATGTTCGGCGGCGCGGCCCCGCGCAGCACCGCCGAGACCGGCGCGATCGACCGCGCCGGCGGCGCGCGCGCGGCCGGCGGCATCCGCTCGAACGCGGCCGATCCGGCCACCAACGTGGTCGACAAGGGATCGGTCACGCGTGACATCATCGCCGCCCCCACCGGCAACGGGCCGGACGCGACCGTCTCGACGCCGCAGTAAGGCGCGCGGCGTTCTGCCCGGTCCGCTCATCCCGGGGAGAGGCTGAGCGAAGCCGGCGCCTCGTCTCGACGAACGTGCTCCAAGACGGCATTTCGTCGGGATCGATGTCGCCTCGGCAGAAGCGGCGTGGGAGGGAACCGGCGATGAGACGTTGGCATCGCCCCGCATGATCGCCCTTCTCCTCCGCCGCCTGCTCACCGCGATCCCCACGCTGGCGGCGGTGGTGATCCTCTCGTTCGTGCTGATGCGCCTTGCCCCCGGCGGGCCGTTCGATGGCGAACGCGCGCTCGATCCCGCCACCCGCGCTGCGCTCACCCATGCCTACGGGCTGGATCTGCCGCTGTGGCATCAGGTGCTGCGCTACCTCGCGCGGCTGGCGCAGGGCGATTTCGGCCCCTCGCTGGTCTATCGAGACTTCACCGTCACCGATCTGATCGCCAGCGGACTGCCGGTATCGCTTACCCTCGGTGGCCTGGCCCTGCTGCTGGCGCTGGCGATCGGCCTCGTCGCCGGTGTGGCGGCGGCGACCCGCGCGGGCGGGCGGGCGGATCGCGGGCTGATGATCGCCCTCACGCTTCTCACCGCCCTCCCCACCTTCGTCACCGGGCCGCTGCTGGTGCTGCTGTTCGCGCTGGCGCTCGGCTGGCTACCCGTCTCCGGCTGGGGCGGCGGTGATCCGGCGCATCTGCTGCTGCCGGTGGTGGCGCTGGCGCTGCCGGCGGCGGGGGCGATCGGCAAGCTGGTGCGCGCCGGCCTCGCCACCGCGCTCGCGCAGGATCATGTGCGGACGGCGCGGGCACGGGGCCTGTCGCCCGTCCGCGTGCTGCTGGTCCACGCGCTGCGCCCGGCGCTGGTGCCGGTGGCGAGCTACCTCGGCCCGGCGGCGGCGGGGATGCTGACGGGCGCGGTCGTGATCGAGACGGTGTTCGCGCTGCCCGGCCTCGGCCGCCATTTCGTGCAGGGGGCGCTCAACCGGGACTATCCGCTCGTGCTGGGGGTGGTGACGCTCTACGCCGGGCTGATCGTCCTGTTCAATCTGGCCGCCGACCTGCTCTACGGCTGGCTCGATCCCCGGATGCGGGGATGAGGCGGCTGCCCGCCCTCCTGATCGCCCTGATCCTGCTGGCCGCGCTGCTGCTGCCGCCGATGCTGCCGTGGCGCTACGACATGATCGACTGGGCCGCCGTGCGCGCGCCTCCGCTGTCGCCGGGGCATCTGCTCGGCACCGATTCGGTCGGGCGCGATCTGCTCGCCCGCGCGCTGGTCGGCACGCGCGTCACGCTGGCGGCGGCGGGCTGGATCGGCGGGCGGGTGGACGAGGCGATGATGCGCGTGGTCGATGCGCTGTATGCGCTGCCGTTCATGTTCGTGGTGATCCTGCTGATGGTGCTGTTCGGCCGCTCGATCCTGCTCGTGTTCCTCGGCATCGGCGCGGTCGAGTGGCTGACGATGGCGCGGGTGGTGCGCGGGCAGGTGCTGGGCCTGCGCGAACGCCCGTTCGTGATCGCCGCGGAGGCCGCGGGCGCCCCCGGCCGCACGATCGTGATCCGCCACCTGCTGCCCAACCTCGCCGGGGTGGCCATCGCCTATCTGCTGCTCACCATTCCGCAGGTGGTGATGATCGAAAGCTTCCTCTCCTTCCTCGGCCTCGGCGTGCAGGAGCCGCTGACCTCGCTCGGCATCCTGGTAAAGGAGGGGGCGGACGACATGGACGTCGCGCCTTATGCATTGCTGCTGCCGGGCGGGCTGCTGGTGACGATTCTCGTGTGTCTCACGATATTGGGCGAGCGGCTGCGCGACCGTTTCGCCGCATGACGGTCTACCGCGTCGAAGGCTTGCGGATCGCGGCCGGCGGGCGCGCGATCGTCGACGGGGTAGGGTTCGACATCGGCGCGGGCGAATGCGTGGCGCTGGTCGGCGCCTCGGGATCGGGCAAGAGCCAGAGCTGTCTTGCGCCCTTCGGCCTGTCTCCGCTGCGCGCGGGCGGATCGGCCCGGCTGATGGGCGATGAACTGATCGGTGCGCCTGAGGCCATGCTGCGCCGCGCGCGCGGGCGGCGCGTCGGCTTCGTCTTCCAGCAACCGCTCACCGCGCTGACCCCGCACCTGAAGGTCGGCCGCCAGCTGCACGAGGCGTGGCGGCAGGCGGGTGCGCCCCGCCCCTCGCGCGCGGATCTCGCCGCGCTGCTGGAACGCGTCGGGCTCGATCGCGCCGACGAGCGGCTCGATCAGTATCCGCATCGCCTGTCGGGTGGGCAGCGCCAGCGGGTGATGATCGCCGCCGCCATCGCCCACCCTCCCGCACTGCTGGTGGCGGACGAGCCGACGACCGCGCTCGACGCCGAGCTGCGCCACGCGGTGCTGGAGATGCTGTCGGGTCTGCGCGCCGACGGCCTCGCGCTGCTGCTGGTGAGCCACGATCTGCCCGCCGTCGCACGCCACGCCGACCGCCTCGTCGTGCTGGAGGAAGGCCGCGTCGCAGAGGCTGGAGAGGCGGCCGCCCTCTTCGCGCACCCGCAGGCCGCGACCACCGCCGCGCTGATCGCCGCCAGCCCGCGACTTGCCGATCCGCCGCCCGCGCTGCCGCCACCCGGCCCGCCCTTGCTGGCGGCGGAGGGCGTGACCGTCTCCTTCCCCCGCCCCGGCTGGCGGCGCGCGCGGATCGTGGCGGTGAGCGATGCGTCACTCCACGTCGCCGCCGGAGAGGGGCTGGCGATCGTCGGCGGATCGGGGTCGGGCAAGTCCACCTTGGCCCGCGCCATCGCCCGGCTCGGCCCGGTCGATGCCGGACGGGTCACGTGGGAGGGCTTGCCGCTGCCCGACCGGGCAAAAATGCGGCCGGCGCACCGGCGGCTGATTCAGCCGGTGTTCCAGGATCCGGTGGCGAGCCTCGATCCCCAGTGGCGCGTGGTCGATATTATCGCCGAACCGCTGCGCCACCTCCACCCCCATTTGTCCGCCGGCGAACGCCATGCGCGGGTCACGGCCGCGCTGGACGAGGTGGAGCTTGACGACGCCTTCGCCGATCGCCGCCCGGCCACGCTCTCCGGCGGGCAGGCGCAGCGCGTCGCCATCGCCCGCGCGCTCGTCACCGGTCCGCGCCTGCTGCTGCTGGACGAGGCGACCTCGGCGCTGGACGTGCTGGTGGCCGGGCGGATCGTCGCGCTGATCGCCCGGCTCCAGCAGACGCGCGGGCTGGCGCTGCTGTTCGTCACCCATGACCTCGCCGTCGCGCGCCGGCTGTGCCACCGCATCGCCGTGCTGGAGGCGGGCCGTATCGTGGAGGAGGGACCGATCAAAGCGGTGATCGCCGCCCCCGCGCACCCGGCGACGCGGCGCATGGTGGCGGCGAGCGACTGAACCGGCAGGGCGCTCGCGCCCCCGAGGACGGAACCGCACGTCGCCATCAAATGCTTATGGGTCGCATCCCCCCGTTGAAGCTCGGATGCCGGTGCAAGCATGGGGCGACAGGCCTTGTCCGGCATCGAGGACATCGCTTGGTCACGGCTGGCGACACGACAGAGCTGTCTCTGGTCATCGCCGCCGGGACGGGAACCGCGTGGACAATCGGGTTGCGCCATCGGGTTCGATGGGGTGGCGGTATCCCCCGATACCCCATGCAGAGATCGGCCGTTCCCGACTACGGCATGTTCCCGTGCGGCGGACGGCGGCGGACCCTACCGGCGATGACGGCGCATCTTGCGAATCATGGCCCACACTGGCCGCAATGGCGCCGAAGCGGCGGTCAGGCCTCGCTCGACGTCTTCCCCATGCCCCCGCGCGCCTCAGCGAACCGATCCAGCCCGCGCGCGAGATCGGCGATCAGGTCGTCGACATCCTCCAGCCCGATATGCAGGCGGACGAGCGGCCCTTCCGTCTGCCAGCGCGTCGCGGTGCGGATAGCGGCGGGGTCCACCGGCAGCGCGAGACTTTCGTAGCCGCCCCACGAATAGCCGATGCCGAAATGCGCCAGTCCATCGATCAGCGCGGTGCGCGCGGCATCGTCGCCGCCCGCCAGCACGAAGGCGAACAGACCCGAGGCCCCCGCGAAATCGCGCGTGAAGATGTCGTGGCCCGAGCAGTCGGGCAGCGCCGGGTGCAGCACGCGCGCCACCTCCGGCCGCGTCGCCAGCCAGCGCGCCACCGTCAGCGCCGCCTCGCCATGCGCCTTCAGCCGCAGCGCCAGCGTCCGCAGCCCCCGGCTGGCGAGGAACGCGTCGTCCGGGCTGACGCAATGGCCGAGCGCGTGCGTCGTCCGTCGCAACGTTTCCCAATGTGCGGGTCCGGCGGTGACCGAGCCGAGCATCGCATCCGAATGGCCGACGATATATTTGGTGCAGGCCAGGATCGTGAGGTCCACGCCGCGCGCGATCGCCGGGAACAGCAGCGGCGTCGCCCATGTATTGTCGAGCAACGTCACCAGTCCGTGCGCCCTGGCCACCGCAACGATGGCGGGCACGTCCTGCACCTCGAAGGTGAGGCTGCCCGGACTTTCGAGAAAGATCGCGCGCGTCTTCGGCCCGATCAGGTCGGCGATGCCGGCGCCGACCAAAGGATCGTAGAAGCGGGTGGTGATGCCCATCGGCTCGAGCACCGATCGGGCGAAGGCCCGCGTCGGATCATAGGCCGAATCGACCAGCAGCAGTTCGTCGCCCGGCTTCAGCACCGCCAGCAGCGCGGTCGTCACCGCCGCCACGCCGGAAGGGTAGAGCATCGTGCCGGCCGCGCCCGGCTCAAGCTCGGTCAGCGATTCGGCGAGCGACCATTGCGTCGGCGTGCCGCGCCGGCCGTAATACAGCCCGGCGTTGGCATCGCGCCCGGCGGCCCGCAGTTCGGCCACGCTGTCGAACAGCACGGTGGACGCGCGCCACACCGGCGGGGTGACCACGCCGCGCCCATCGTGCGTCGTGGTCCATTCCGCCCGCCGGCGGCCGGCGACGAGGCGCGTCGCCATCCCGTTCGTCGCGTCCGCGCCCGATCCCCTGCTCACGCCGCCCCGGTGGCCTTCTCGGTATCCGGCAGCAGGCCCCACTCACTCCACGAACCGTCGTAGAGCGCCACGTCCTTCTTGCCGAGCAGGTTCGCGCCGAACAGCAGCACCGCCGCCGTGATGCCCGAGCCGCAGGTGGTGACGAGCGGTTTCGCCAGATCGATGCCGGCGGCATCGAACTCGGCCTTCAGCGCGTCGCCCGTCTTCCAGGTGCCGTCCTCGTCGAACAGCCGGTCCTGCGGCAGATTCCGCGATCCGGGGATATGGCCGGCGGCAAGACCGCGCGGATCCTGCTCCTCGCCGGTGAAGCGGCCGGCACCACGCGCATCGAGCACCTGCTCCGCGCCGCTCGCCACGTTCGCCTTCATCTGCTCCAGCGAGCGGACCGCCGCATCGTCCTTCCACACGGTGAAATGACGGTGACGCAGCTTCTCCTTGCCGCTTGCCAGCGCGCGCCCCTCGGCCTTCCACTTGGCAAGACCACCGTCGAGGATCGCCACCTCGTTCGAGCCGAAGGTGCGGAACATCCACCATGCCCGCGCCGAGGTGTGGTGCGGGCTGTTGTCGTACAGCACGATACGGCTGCCGTCGCCGAGACCCAGCGCCTGCATTCGGCTGGCGAACATCTCGGGGGTGGGCAGCATCGACGGCAGCGGGCTGTTGGTATCGGCCAGATTTCCCAGATCCATGAACACGGCGCCCGGAATATGCTCCGCCTCATACTCGGCCTGTGCATCGCGGGCGGGTTCCAGCGCGAAATAGCTCGCATCCACGATCCGGAGGTCGAACGCGCCCAGCTCGCTGGCCAGCCACTCGGTCGAAACAAGTGAGTCCATCTCTCGCCTCCCTATGCGCGGATGCTACGCTAATCCCGACATACCTAGAGCGTGATCGTGCGGGGTGGAAGCATCTTGCGCCCGCCACGCCCCGGCGACGGGGCGGGCGATTGCGGATCGCCCGCCCCGCCTCTAGATGCCGGCCCATGAACCCGTTGCATCTCGGCCAAACCAGCGCGCTCCCCGCCTCCCCGGACGTGGCGACGCTCGATTATGTCCCCAACCCGAGGATGGGGCGGCCCTATCTGGTGCGCTTCTCCGCGCCGGAATTCACCTCGCTCTGCCCCGTCACCGGCCAGCCCGATTTCGCGCATCTGGTGATCGACTATGCGCCCGGCGCGACGATCGTAGAGTCGAAATCGCTGAAACTGTTCCTCGGCAGCTTCCGCAACCACGCCGGCTTCCACGAGGATTGCACCGTGGGCATCGGCGAGCGCCTGTTCGAGGAGATGCAGCCGCTGTGGCTCCGCATCGGCGGTTACTGGTATCCGCGCGGCGGCATCCCGATCGACGTCTTCTGGCAATCCGGCGCGCCGCCGGAGGGGTTGTGGCTGCCCGATCAGGGCGTGCCCGGCTATCGCGGGCGGGGGTGAGGGCGATGCAGAGGCGGCGTGTATCGCCCAATAGCGGACCTAGAGCTTATGCTTGTCGAGCAGTTCGAGAACCGTTCCCCAGCCGACTAGCCGCCAACCCTCTTGCACACGCCAACGTCGGCCCACTTGCAACTCCCGTGTGAGAGCTGGCCACGCGATGAGAATGACGTCTATTTCCATCGCATCACCGGGCGCGAGCGTCTGCCCCTCTCGCAAGTCCAGTGCGCCAATGCCCATCTCACGGTTGCTTGCGCCAAAAAAGTTGTGGTTTGGGCGATAGCTGATCGGTCCTTGAAGCACCGACGAACGGCCACCTTCGCTCGTCGGAAGCAGCTCTAGGAGGGCTCTGACCTTAACTCGATCCGTGTCCATCGGCCCGATTGTGCCTCGCTCCGCTGCAAAGGCAAGAGCGTCCCCTGTCCACCACTTTCAGACATTCATGTCATACGTCACAATAACCCGATCTCCCGCAGGCGCTGCCTCAGATAATCGTCCGCGCTGATCGGCGGCTCGCCCCCCTCACCCAGCGGCGCGATGAGGAAGTCCGGGCGGAAGTGCAGGAAGAAGGGCATCGAGTAGCGCGCCACCCCCGCCCGCGCCGCCGCCGGGTTGGCGACGCGGTGGGTGGTCGAGCGAAGCCGCCCCGCCGTCAGCCGTTGCAGCATGTCGCCCACGTTCACCACCAGTGCCCCCGGCGGCGGGGACACGGCCAGCCAGTCGCCCTCGCGCGTCAGCAATTCCAGCCCGGCCTCTTCCGCGCCCAGCAACAGCGTGATCGCGTTGATATCCTCGTGCGCGCCCGCCCGTACCGCCGCGCCGGCGGCGGGGTCGAGCGGGGGATAGTGCAGCAGCCGCAGCACCGAATTACCCTCGGCCACCGCATCGTCGAACCAGCCGGGGGCCAGCCCCAGATGCCGGCCGATCGCACCGAGCAGCCGCCCACCCGCCTCGTCGAACGCGGCGAACAGCGCCGTCTGCGCCGCGCGGAAGCCAGCCACGTCGGGCCACACGTTCGGTGGCATCATCGCGGCGAAGCGATGACCGGGCGGCAGATCGCGGCCGACATGCCAGAACTCCTTGAGGTCGCTGGCAGCGGCATCCTTCGCCGTCTCGATACCGAACGGCGTATAGCCGCGCGCGCCGCCGGTGCCGGGCACAAGCCACCGCCGCTTCTCCGCCTCGGGTAGCGCGAAGAAGGCGCGGGCCGTCGCATCGGCAGCGGCGATCAGGCCCGGATCGATGCCGTGATCGGCGACGATCGCGAAACCATATCGCTCGAACGAGCCACCCAGCGCGGCGGCGAAGCCCGCCGCGTCCGTCTCGCCTGCCGCCAGTGACAGGGTGGGTACGCCCTCGCCCACGTCAGCGCCCTTTGAACAGGCCGCCGAGCAGCCCGCGCACCAGTTGCGAGCCGAACGTGCCCGCCACCTGCCGACCGACCGACGAGGCGGCCGATCGCGCCGCGGACTGGAACATCTTTTCCGCCATGCTCGGCTTGGCCGCCTCGCGCGCGGCGGCCGCGCGCGCGCGTTCCTCGGCCTTGGCCTGCGCAGCGGCGGCGCGGTCGGCCTCGCGATCGGCGGCGGCCTGCTGTCTGGTATCGAGCGCGGCCTGCGCGGCGGCGGCCTTCGCCGCGTCCGCCTGCGCCTTGGCGGTCACCGCCTCGGCCTTGGCGCGTTCGGCGGCGGCGGCGCTGTCGCCGGCCTTGGCGGCGAGGATCTCCTGCGCGGACTCGCGGTTGATCGCGACGTCGTACTTGCCCTCGACCGGCGAGAGCGAGCGCAGCAACGCCCGCTCCTTGTCGCTCAACGGCCCTACCCGCGAGCGCGGTGGCTTGATGAGCGTGCGGGCCACCGGCGACGGCGCGCCATCGGGCTGGAGCAGCGACACCAGCGCCTCGCCCACCTTCAGCTCGGTGATCGCTTCGCCCACGTCCAGTCCCGGCGAGGCGCGGAACGTCTCGGCAGCGGCGCGGATCGCCTTCTGGTCACGCGGGGTGAAGGCGCGCAACGCATGCTGCACCCGGTTGCCGAGCTGGCCCGCGATATCCTCGGGGATATCGACCGGGTTCTGCGTGACGAAATAGACGCCGACGCCCTTGGAGCGGATCAGCCGCACCACCTGCTCCACCTTGTCGGTCAACGCCTTCGGGGCGTCGTCGAACAGCAGGTGCGCCTCGTCGAAGAAGAACACGAGCACCGGCTTGTCCGGATCGCCCACCTCGGGCAGCGTCTCGAACAGTTCGGACAGCAGCCACAGCAGGAAGGTGGCGTACAGCTTCGGGCTGGCCATCAGCCTGTCGGCGGCGAGGATGTTCACCCAGCCCCGGCCCTGATCGTCGGTGCCGATGAAGTCGTGGATGTCGAGCGCCGGCTCTCCGAAGAAGGCGTCGCCGCCCTGTGCCTCCAGCTGGAGCAGCTGCCGCTGGATCGCGCCGACACTCTGCTTGCTGACGTTGCCGTAGCGCGTCGTCAATTCGGCGGCATTGGCCGCGCAATGCGCCAGCATCGCCTGGAGATCGGGCAGGTCGAGCAGCAGCAGCCCCTGCTCGTCGGCATAGCGGAAGGCGATCTGGAGAACGCCTTCCTGCACCTCGTTCAGCCCCATCAGCCGGGCGAGCAGCAACGGCCCCATCTCCGAGACGGTGGTGCGGATCGGGTGGCCGGCCTGCCCGAACAGATCCCAGAAGATCGCCGGCGTATCGGTATAGGCCCAGTCCGCCTCGCCCACCGCCGCCGCGCGCTCGGCCCATGTGGCGTCCATCTTGTCGGTCGGCGAACCGGCCATCGCGATGCCGGCGAGATCGCCCTTCACGTCGGCGAGGAACACCGGCACGCCGCGCGCGGAGAAATCCTCGGCGATGCCCTGCAACGTCACCGTCTTGCCGGTGCCGGTCGCGCCGGCGATCAACCCGTGGCGGTTGGCGCGGCGCAGGTTGAGCGTCTGCGGCTGGCCGTCAGCGGTGGCGCCGATGAAAATGCCCGTGTCGTCCGCCAT
>NZ_VNIM01000035.1 GCF_007785815.1 Alterirhizorhabdus solaris
AGTGGCGTTGACCCGGAACCTTGGCCAGTCGGTCGGGCGCGGACAGACCATCGCGATCATCGAAAGCCGGGAAGCGGCGCAACTCAAAGGCGAAGTCGAGGCATCGCGCGCTAGGCTCGCGCTCGCCAACTCGAACTTGTCGCGCGAGCAGCGACTGTTCGCGCAACGCGTTTCACCCGAGCAGGATCTGATCGCCGCACGCACTGCGGCGATCGAAGCCAGCATTGCTTACCGGCAGGCACAAAGCCAGGTGTCTGCCGCAGGTGGCGGCGGGGGAGGACTCAATCGGCTCGGCATCGTCGCTCCCATTGGCGGCCAGGTCATCGCTCGCCCCGTCGTACTCGGGCAAACTGTTGCAGCCGACACGGAACTCTACCGCATCGCGAACCTCGGCCGGGTGTCGCTGGCCCTCAACCTGAAGCCCGAAGATGCCGGGCGGGTTCGGCCCGGCAATGTGGTGATGGTGACGGCGCCGGGGCGGCAGACGAGTGCGCGCATCAGCTTCGTGTCGCCGGCGCTTGATCCAGAGACACGGCAGGTGCCAGTCATCGCTACGCTCGACAACCGAGGCGGCCAATGGCGTGTCGGCGAGCCCGTCAGTGCCTCGGTTCAATTGAGCGGAAGTGGCGGAAACTCGGCCATCCGCGTGCCGACGACAGCCGTCCAAACGGTTGAAGGCAAATCGGTCGTGTTTGTCCGCACGCCCAAGGGTTTTCAGGCGACCCCGGTCACGCTCGGCGACGCTGCCGGCGATACCGTCATCGTCCGCTCCGGCCTCACCGGTCGGGAGCAGATCGCCACTACCGGCAGCTTCACGCTCAAGGCCGAACTCGGCAAGGGCGAAGCGGCGCACGAGGATTGATGTCATGATCGCTCGCATCGTCACATGGGCGGTCGAGAAGCGTTGGCTCGTCCTGCTCCTCACCGCCATCGCCGCCGTTATCGGCGGTTGGTCCCTCTACCGGCTCCCGATCGACGCGGTGCCGGACATCACGAACAATCAGGTTCAGATCAATGTTCGCGCGTCCGCACTGTCGCCCGAACTGGTCGAGAAGCAGGTGTCGTTCCCGATCGAAACGGCCCTTGCCGGCATTCCCGGCCTCGACAACACCCGCTCGCTGAGCCGTAACGGCTTTGCCCAGATCACTGCTGTCTTCGACGAATCCACCGACATCTACTTTGCCCGCCAACAGGTCGGTGAGCGGCTGCAGGGCGTCGCAGAAAGCCTGCCCGATGGCGTGAACCCGGAGATGGGTCCGATCGCAACCGGGCTTGGTGAGGTCCTGATGTGGACCGTGCGCCTCGATCATCGGAAAGACGACAAGCATCGGCCTGGCGAACCCGGACAGCAGCCCGATGGCAGCTACATCACGCCTGAAGGCGAGCGGCTGACCAGCCAGGAGGACAAGGCAACCTATCTCCGCACCGCGCAGGACTGGATCGTAACACCGCTGCTCAAGAACACGCCCGGCCTTGCCGGCGTCGACTCGATTGGCGGGTACTCCAAACAGTATCTCGTCGTCCCCGACGTGCAGAAGCTCGCCTCGCTCAAGATTACACTGACCGATCTCGGCACCGCTCTGGAGCGCAACAATACGAGCGTGGGCGGCGGCTTCGTCAATCGCAATGGCGAGGGCCTGGCGGTCCGTTCCGACGCGCTGGTGCGTAACGCTAACGAACTAGCACGCACCGTGGTCGCAACCCGGGAGGGCGTGCCCATCACGCTCGATCAGGTTGCGAGCGTCCGCACGGGACAGGCGATCCGGATGGGCTCGGCGTCTGAGAACGGCACCGAGGTCGTTGTCGGCACTGCGGTCATGCGCATCGGCGAGAACAGCCGCAACGTCGCGACCGCGGTCGCCGATCGTTTGAAGGAGATCAATGCGTCGTTGCCACCCGACGTGGTGGTGCAGCCGGTGCTGGACCGCACCGCACTGGTCAACTCGACAATCAAGACGGTCGCAAAGAACCTGAGCGAAGGCGCGCTGCTCGTCGTGGTCGTGCTGTTCCTGCTGCTCGGCAACTTTCGCGCCGCGTTGATTGCCGCGGCTGTCATTCCGATCACGATGATGCTGACCGGTTTCGGGATGCTGCGCCTCGGCGTGTCGGCGAACCTCATGAGCCTCGGAGCGCTCGACTTTGGCTTGATCGTTGATGGTGCGGTCATCATCGTCGAGAACGCGCTTAGACGCCTTGCCGAGCAACAGCATCATGAAGGACGGCTGCTGACGGTAAAGGAGCGACTGGAATCGGTGGCGACCGCGGCGCGCGAGATGATCCGTCCTTCGGTCTACGGGCAGGCGATCATTATCCTCGTCTATGTGCCGCTGCTCACGCTCACGGGCGTGGAAGGCAAGACATTCGGACCGATGGCGCTCACCGTCATCATCGCGCTGCTCTTCGCCTTCGTGCTGTCGCTGACGTTCGTTCCCGCCGCGATCGCCATCTGGCTCTCGAAAAGGGTCGAGGAGAAGGACGGTCGGATCATTGCCTGGTTGAAGGCACGCTACGAACCGGGCCTGGACAAGGCGATGAAGCGGCCCTCGATCACGATCGGGGCGAGCGTCGTCAGTCTCGTCGCAGCGGCGCTGGCTTTCACGACGTTGGGGCAGGTGTTCCTCCCCCAGCTCGATGAAGGCGACCTGCTCATCCAGTCACTGCGTATCCCGGCGACGTCGGTTCAGCAAAGCCAGGCGATGCAGGTGCCGATCGAACGGATGGTAGCGAAGCAACCGGAGGTCCGGTTCGTCTTTTCCAAGACGGGCACGGCCGAACTCGCCTCCGACCCGATGCCGCCGAACGCAACCGACATGTTCGTCATCCTGAAGCCTCGCGACCAATGGCCTGATCCGAAACTGGAGAAAGCAGCCCTGGTGGAGCGGTTGGAAGGCAAGCTTGGCCAAATTCCCGGCAATGCCTATGAGATCACACAACCGATCCAGATGCGCTTCAACGAGCTGATCGCCGGCGTCCGCGGCGATATTGCGGTCAAGGTGTTCGGCGACGACTTCGCCAGCATGAACCGCACCGCCGAACAGATCGCCGGCATTCTGCGCAAGACAGAGGGCGCGGCTGACGTGAAGGTTGAGCAGACGACGGGCCTTCCCATGCTCGACATCCGCGTGAACCGTGATGCGATGGCGCGGGTCGGGGTCACTGCTCAGGACGTGCAGGATACCATCACCGCCACCCTCGGGGGACGGGAATCCGGCATGATCTTCGAGGGCGATCGGCGGTTTCCGGTCGTCATCCGCTTGTCGGATGCCGAACGCGCCGATCTGGGGCGGCTTGAACAGGTGCAGGTGCCGGTCGCCGGTGGCGGCTATGTGCCGCTGTCCAGCGTCGCGGACATCGGCGTCGTAGACGGACCGAACCAGATCAGCCGCGAGAACGGCAAGCGTCGCGTCGTTGTTCAGGCGAACGTGCGCGGGCGCGACGTCGGCGGCGTGGTGACGGATGCACAGGCTGCGGTCGCCAGCGGCGTACGTCTGCCTGCCGGCAGCTACCTCGAATGGGGCGGGCAGTTCGAAAACCTGGAGTCTGCCAGCCAGCGGCTCCAGCTTGTCATCCCGGCGTGCTTCGTCCTGATCCTCTTGCTGCTCTACGGGGCATTGGGATCGGTACGCGATGCCGCGATCGTCTTCACCGGCGTGCCGTTCGCGCTGGTGGGAGGCGTGTTGCTGCTGTTCGTGCGCGGCATGGACTTCTCGATCTCCGCCGCGGTGGGCTTCATCGCACTGTCGGGGATCGCCGTGCTCAACGGCCTCGTCATGGTGTCATCGATCCATGACCTGATGCGATCGGGGATGGGCCGGGCCGAAGCGGCGCATGCGGGTGCCTTCCAACGGCTTCGCCCCGTCGTGATGACGGCGCTCGTCGCCAGTCTCGGTTTCGTGCCGATGGCGTTTGCGAGCGGTGCCGGCGCCGAAGTGCAGAAGCCGCTTGCGACTGTCGTCATCGGCGGCCTGATCTCGGCGACGTTGCTCACGCTGTTCGTGCTGCCGACGCTCTACGCACGGTTTGGGAGCCAAGCGATAAAAGTCGATGAGCCGGACGATGCCGCTCCGGTGCCGCAGCCTGCGTAATCGGCAGGGAGGGCGAGAACCGCCCTCCCATTCGCCACAGACCGGAAAGGGAGGTGCACAGATGACGACGATTGATAATGTGACGGCCCTCAATGCACCGCCGCTGCGCGTATGGACGGTTCTCACGGACTTTGCCGGGCATCCGCGGTGGAAGCCCTTCATTCAACTCTCCGGCGCCGCTGTCCCTGGTGGCGATGCTACATACACATTCCGCATCGGCGGACTCGACAGGTCCATGACGTCGAAAGCCGACATCATCCGTGCCGACAAGCCGTTGGCATTTGCCTGGACCGCTGGCGTCGCCAAGTTCCTCCTGTTCGAGGAAGCCTATGCGTTGGAAGGGGACACTACGGGCACGCGTCTGCGCCATAGCTTGCGTTTTTCCGGCCTACTCGCCTCTCCATTGGCGGCGCTGATGCGTCGCAAGCTTCAGGCTAGCCTGGTTCGATCCGACGAGTGCCTGGAGCGCCATCTTCGGCGTCTGTCTGCTTCGCCGTTGTCAAAGCATCGCACCCCACCAGTCCGTGCCGGGGTGAACGGACAGCGGAGGCGGAAATGACCGCATTCCGTGCTGCGCTCGCCAGCCTGAGCATGGGCGCGGCGCTGGTCATGTCGGGCTGTTCCGAGCAGCCCCGAAAAGGGCCGCCGACCGAACAGGAGATTCACGCCAGCGACAGCGGTGTCGCCAGTGGCACACCCGGTCGCCACCCTTATCGGTGCGACGACAACCGGGCGCTTCTGATCGATTTCAAAGACCAAGGTTTGACGGTGGAGTTGCGGAGCGAGGCTCGCGCAACGCCGATCGTCCTCACCGCGCCCTCGCAAGGGCTGCAATATGTTGGCGACGCTCAAAGCGCGACCTTCTCGGGCAACGAAATCAGGATTGAGGCGACAGGGCAGCGTCCGGTCGTGTGCAGGAAGGAAACGCAGCAATGACTGATCGCGCTCGGATTGAACGGGCCTGACGATGGCAGCGCTCAAATTCTCCCTGATCCCCATGCTCGCAATCATGATCGGAGCACTCATCGCCGGGTGGCGCACGCCAGGCGAAAAGTTGGTCGCGGCCATGCAGCACCTGGCGGCCGGCGTGGTGTTCGCCGCCGCTGCGACAGAGATCCTGCCGCTGGTGAAGCACGGCGGTTCTCCGACCGCTACGCTGATCGGCGGGGCGCTTGGCGTCACCGTGATGCTCGGCCTCAAGGCCGCGGAAAACCGGTTTGAGGGGCCTGTCGCGCTCCTCGCCGCGATCGGACTCGATCTTGCGATAGATGGCCTGGTCCTCGGCCTCGCGTTCATCGCCGGCGAGAAGGCTGGCACGCTGCTGGCGGTCGCGTTGACCCTCGAAGTGCTGTTCCTGGCCCTGACCCTCACCAACGATCTGACACGCCGGTATCGCAAGGTGAAGGCGATCGGCCTGACCTGCGTACTGGCGCTGCTGGTGCCGATCGGCGCGCTGGTCGCGCAGCCGGTAGCGTTGCTGACGCCGGTGTGGATCACCGGATTCCTGAGCTTCGGTCTAATGGCGCTGCTATATCTCGTCACCGAAGAGCTCCTGGTCGAGGCGCACGAGAAGCCGGACTCGCCCCTTATCAGCGCAATGTTCTTTGTCGGCTTCCTCGCGCTCCTCCTGATTGAGGAAATCATGGCATGACGGCTTCACGGAACGGGCAGGTCTCCGACGAGCGTCGCACGCTATGGATTGTGCTGTTGCTCAACGCGGCGATCGCCGCCGGTTTCTTTGCAACCGGCCTGATCGGCGATTCCAGTGCCCTGATCGCCAATGGCGTCGACAACCTGTCTGACACGGCCGTCTACGCCCTCAGTCTCGTTGCACTCAGCCACGGACCGGTCTGGAAGACCCGTGCGGCCACGGCTTCGGGCGTGATGCTGTTGCTTTTTGCTATCGGCATCCTTCTCGACGTCGGCCGCCGATACATTCAGGGCAGCGAGCCGATTGGTCCGACGATGATGGCCATGTCGGCCGTTGCCGCTGTCGTGAACTATATCTGCCTGCGGCTCCTTCAGCGGATCAAGCAGCCTGACGTCAATCTGCGGGCAGCGACGACGTTCAGCTTCAACGATTTCATCTCGAATGGCGGCATCCTGATAGCCGGCGCGCTTGTCCTTTGGCTGGGGACGAACTGGCCCGACCTCGTGGTCGGGCTCGCGACAGCGCTCATCGCGATCAAGGGTGGCATCGAAATCCTGCGCGACGCCCGCGCCGAAAGCAAAAGCGACGAGGACAAGACCGCATGACCGACAAACTCGAACTCGACATACCTGTCCTCCTTCCTGAAGTGCCGGATGAGGCCGATGCCTGCGTCGGCCGGCTCGTCTCGACGTTGAGCGCCAAGCCTGGCGTCGATCGCGCGCATGTCTTGCCCGCCGCAGGGGATGTCCCGGCAAAGCTCTGCATCCATTTCGACCCTGCGGCGCTGCCGCTGCCGCGCGTCCGCGAGATGGTCCGCGCGGCGGGTGCCGAAATCAGCGGGCGATATGGCCACGCCGCTTGGGAGGTGAAGGGGATCGGCCACGAACGCCGCGCCCGGACGATCGGAGAGACGCTTTGTGCGATCCCTGGCGTCCTTCAGGCCGACGCCAGTTCGGCCGGCACGGTACGAGTGGAATTCGACCGTGAGCGGATCACCGAAAGCGCGATCGTTGACGCACTTGCCGGGCTCGGTCTCAAGCGACCCAAGCAGCTCGCAACCGACGATCACGCCGGCCACGATCATGGCCCCGGCGGCCATGCTGCCGGCGAGGAAAGGCATGGCCCGGGTGACGGGCATGACCACTCCCATGCTGATTTTCTCGGACCGAACACCGAGCTGATCTTCGCGCTCGCCTGTGGCGCAATGCTGGGGATCGGCTTCGCCATTGAAAAACTGGTGCCCGGGACGCCGGAATGGCTTCCGACCGCCCTCTACATCGCGGCTTACGGCTTCGGCGGGTTCTTCACGTTGCGCGAAGCGATCGACAACCTGAAACTCAAGAAGTTCGAGATCGATACGCTGATGCTTGTCGCGGCAGCCGGTGCGGCTGCTTTGGGCGCATGGGCGGAAGGTGCGCTGCTGCTATTCCTCTTCAGCATTGGCCATGCCCTCGAACATTACGCGATGGGCCGCGCAAAACGCGCAATTGAAGCATTGGCCGAACTCGCTCCCGAGACCGCGACGGTGCGCCGCGACGGGCAAACCCTGGAAATCCCGGCCGCACAACTACAGGTTGGCGACGTCGCGATCGTCCGCCCCAATGAACGCCTGCCGGCAGATGGCTTTGTCATCAAGGGCACGAGCGCAATCAATCAGGCGCCCGTGACCGGCGAGAGCATTCCTGTCGACAAAGCACCGGTTGCCGACGTCGCCGTAGCCCGAGCGAAGCCCGACGCCGTCGATGCCGCCTCCCGTGTCTTCGCTGGCACGATCAACGGAGGTGCCGCGATCGAAATCGAGGTGACGCGTCGGGCAAGCGAAAGCACGCTCGCCAAGGTCGTGAAGATGGTCAGCGAGGCAGAGACGCAGAAATCGCCGACGCAGCGCTTTACTGACCGGTTCGAGCGCATCTTCGTGCCCGCCGTGCTGATCCTCACCGTCCTGCTGCTCTTTGCCTGGGTGGTGGTGGACGAGCCGTTCCGCGATAGTTTCTATCGGGCAATGGCAGTCCTGGTCGCGGCGAGCCCGTGCGCGCTGGCTATCGCAACGCCGAGCGCCGTTCTGTCCGGAGTGGCCCGCGCCGCTCGGGGCGGCGTGCTGGTCAAGGGCGGTGCGGCGCTCGAAAATCTCGGATCCTTGAAGGCTATCGCATTCGACAAAACGGGGACACTGACCGAAGGCCGTCCTCGCATCACCGACGTGGTGCCGGTCGATGGCGCGAGCGAAACCGACCTGCTGGCGGTCGCCGTCGCTGTTGAGGGCCTAAGCGATCACCCCCTTGCACAGGCTATTGTTAAGGACGGGCGGGAAAAGCTTGGTGACAGCGCGATACCGGCTGCGAGCGACCTGAAGAGCCTTACCGGTCGGGGTGTGGTTGCGACCGTCGGCGGCGAAACGGTGTGGATCGGCAAGGTCGAGATGTTCGGTGCAGAGGGCGTGCCCTCGCTGGGAGCGGCAGCAACCGCCGCCGTGGCAGAGTTGCGCGAGAACGGTCGCACTACGATGGTGGTCAGGAAAGGCGATCGCGATCTTGGTGCCATCGGGTTGCTTGATACGCCGCGTGGCGAAGCCAAGGCTGCGCTGGAACGTCTGCGCGGCATGGGCATCACCCGGATGATTATGATTTCGGGCGATCACCAGAAGGTTGCGGAGGCAATCGCCAAGGATGTCGGTCTCGATGAAGCTTGGGGCGACCTCATGCCTGAGGACAAGGTCGCATCGATCAAGAAGATGGCGGAGACCGACAAGGTCGCGATGGTGGGTGATGGCGTCAACGACGCACCGGCAATGGCCAACGCTACAGTCGGGATCGCGATGGGCGCTGCGGGCTCGGACGTCGCCCTGGAGACGGCCGATGTGGCGTTGATGGCCGATGACCTCGCGCACCTGCCGTTCGCGGTAGGACTGAGCCGACAAACGCGTGGGATCATCCGGCAAAATGTATTCGTCAGCCTCGGAATCGTGGCGCTGCTGGTTCCCGCTACGATCTTCGGCCTTGGCATCGGCCCGGCGGTTGCGGTGCACGAGGGGTCGACGCTGCTGGTGGTTTTCAACGCTCTTCGACTGCTCGCCTATCGCGATCCGGCAGGCAAGGCAGCTTAAACAACGCTGAGCGAAGGTGTGCCACGTGGCACACTTTGATAGGAAGCTACGCCGGCGGAAGTAGGAGAAGGCAATGCACGCCTCGCGTGCAAAGCCTCCGCAATCGATTCTAGCACGCCTTCTGCAAGACCGGCAACTTCGCGCCGGTGACTTGCTCGGCAGCTTCTCGCTAAACGCACTAGCAAAAAGAAGGCCGCCCCTTGATGCCAGCAACAGAGGGGACGGCCATATTGCGGCCAATATACGCGCAAAAGAAACAATATCGAGGCCCATCTAACAGGTCCTGCAGGCCACAGATAAGCCAAAGGCCGCCCCTTAGGACGGCCTTGGCCCTTAGTTCCCTAGCGGGAAACGGACACTCCGCTAGGAGGCCGCGTGTATCCGTCACATACATGGTAGCTTGCAAACGTTCAACTAACGGCTGCTAGGTGCAACCCGGATCGTACATCGCACCGGCTCGCGCTTACGGCCTGCGACCTTGCTGCATCCCTCGATCGTTTCGCGGTTTGCCGTCACGATCCTGTCGGCTGCGACGACCGCTCCAAACGCGGTCGGGCTGGCGCTCTGCATCATCCGCTGCCCTGCTTCCCAACGGGGAAGGTCGAGCGTCCGCGCCGCCATGCGCTCGGGCCATTGCCAGCTTGCCGGCGCGATCTCGCGCGCGACGAGGCCGGGCAGGATCGCCCATGCAAGGATGCCGGCCGCTGCGCCGCCTAGCCCGAACCATAGTTGCCGGTTCTTCTGGTCGGCCCGCGTCCATGCCGATCCGACAATGGTGCGAAGCTCGGCCATGATGCGGGCCTTGTCCTCGCCCGCCTTGGCAAGCACTGCCTGATCCTCACGCCGGGCCGCGTTGCCCGCTGCGGCGATCCGCTGCGCCATCTGCTCGGGCGTCATCGCCAGCGCCGGACTCCGCGCGATCACGTCGTTGATGACCGCAATTTGCTCGGCCGTGGCGTCCACGCCCTGCTGCATCCGCCCCAGCGTCTCGGAATAGTCCGGCACGTCGATATGCGCCCGCTCGGCCGCCAAGCCCTCCACGGCACGGCGTAGCAACGCCAGCTCACGGTCCTGGCCTTCTATCACGGCGCGCAACCGGTCGAACGCCTCCGCCGGATCGCCGCCTTCCTGAATATCGTCGTCCATGCTCATCCTACCGGCTCATGCCATGATCGCGGTCGCGGCCAATCGTGACCGACTGCGCCAGCTCGTTTGCGATCGATCGACCGCGCTCCATTTTCAGTTCCAGCTCAGGCGCGCGCCGGTGCAACGCGGATTCGAGCTGCGGGTCGCGGTGTAGCCCGCCCGCGATGCCCTCCATTCGCTTGCCGAGCCGTTCCGCACCCGCACGATCGCCGGCACGCTCCATGCTGGCCTGCGCCTCCTTCATGGTCCGCCACTGCTCCACGAACCGGCCCGCGCGCTTCTCCGGATCGATGCGGACCTGGCGCTCCGTTTCCATCGCCTTCGCCGCGCCGCCCGTGTTCCCCTCGGCCGCGTCGTGGACAAGCCGGGGGTCGCGTTCGATCGCGCTAGCTAGGTCGCGCGCGCCATGTGGCCGCACCTGATCGAGCGCATCACCCGCCTTCGCCAGCGCCTGTTCCTGGTGTGCCAGCACCGGCAATCCCTTCTCCCGCATCCGGCCTATATCGGCTGCGGCACGACCATAGCGCTCGATCGCCCTCGCCTGAGAGCTGTTCGAAGTGGTGTTAATCGGACCCCCCTCGCTGCGGTCGCGAGCGGTGTTAATCGGACCCTCTTTCTCTTTCACAATGGCCGGCTTCGGCCGAAAACCGTCAAACATGCCCCGCGCTTTTGCCCGGACCTTTTCGACCACTTGGCGCGCGCGTTCCGGGAACCGGATCTCGCGCCGATCGGCGAACGCGCGCGCCTGGTCCTGCTCGGGCCGGGCATAGTCGCCGGCCATGTCCTTGCCCCGGTCGCGCGACAGGGCGCGGACGAGCTGGCGCTGATCGGCGAAATCGTCGCGGCCATAGTGGAGCTGCATATCGTCGCGGTGCCGCGACATGCCGACATAGGCGCTGTGCCGGTCCATGCCGGGGGTAGCGAGGACGTGCGCCCGATCGACCGTCACGCCCTGCGATTTGTGGAACGTCGCCGCATACCCATGATCGACATGGGCATAGTCCTTGGTGTCGAACGCGACCCCGCGCCCGTCATCAAGGCGCACCGCCATGCCCTCGGACGATACCCGCTCGATCGTCGCCAGCGTGCCGTTCTTCACCCCCATGCCGCGCTCGTTGCGCAGGAACATGATGCGGTCGCCGGTCGCGAACTGACGCTCGCCGCGCTCGGCCTTCACCGTCACGTCGTCGCCAAGGTTGCCGGATGCACGCAACCGGTCGCGCGCCTCGCCATTGAGGCTCTGCACCTCGGCGTTGGTATGGGTGAGGATGATCCGGCTCTTGCCTGGTTCGGCCTGGCGCGCGCGATCCCAACCGTCGACCAGCTCGCCCCGGGCCTGCTCTCGGGTGTCGGCAGCGTGGACCATGCCCTTGCCGTCATAGGCATGGATCGCCTCGCCGGTGCGCCCCGTCGCCAGCGCGCGCGTCGCGTCGCGCTGCCAGTCCTCGCGCTGCCGGCGTATCTCGGTGATCTCGGCCGCGCCGTGCCGCTCGGTGACGCTGCGGAACGCCGCGCCAGCCTCGATCGCCTGCAACTGCTCGGGGTCGCCGACCATCACTACCTTGGCCCCGGCGTCGCGCGCTTGGGACAGCACACGCTCCATCTGGCGCGACCCGATCATGCCCGCCTCGTCCACGACCAACACGTCACGCGGGCCTAGCTGCTCCCGCCCCTGCTCCCATGCGTGTTCAAGGCTGGCGATGGTGCGGGACTGAATGCCGGACCCGCCCTCAAGATTCTCGGCCGCAATGCCTGACAACGCCGCGCCGCGCACCGTGTAGCCCTGCCCCTCCCAAGCCTCACGCGCCACGCCAAGCATCGCCGATTTGCCCGAACCGGCGTACCCGACGACCGACGCCAGCCCCGCGTCGCCGGTCACATGATCGAAGGCGTCGCGCTGCTCGCCCGACAGGACAAGGCCCCGCTCCTCGGCCTTGGCCGTAGCGGCGTCACGATGCCGATCGCCGACACTGTGTTCGCCCCGGCCCGCCAGCTCGTCGCCGGCCCGCTCCAGCCGGTTTTCCACCGCGATCATGTCGCGCGACGTGAACCGCTCCTGGTCGTGGCCGTCCTTCCCCAATGCGACCAGCTCGGGCGATCCCCGCACCGCCCCCATCACCTGGTCGAACTGCTCCTTGCCGTCGCTGTGCCGGAACGCGAACGTCGCAAGGTCGCGGGTGGTGAAGGTCGCCTGCTGCCGGGTAATCGCGTCCAGCGCGACATTGGGATTGGCGATAATCTTCGCGCCGTTCTCGCGGGCGATGCGCGTGTGATCCTCGATCCGCTCCGCCTCAAGTCCCTGCTCCGGCCTGCGCGATGCGGCCGGGCCGATCTTGTGCTGCGGCTCCAGCCCGATCCCCTGCGCCTCGTAACTGCGATGGTCGATGCGGCCCTCAAGCCCAAGCTCGGCCATGCGCTCGTTGACGTGCGCGCTCCACGCCTCGCGCCAGTCCTTCAACAGCTCGGTCGAGTTCCAGTCGCGGTTCTTTTTGCCGAACCCTTCCGGCCCTACGTCGCGCATCGCCAGCATGACATGCGCGTGCGGCTTGGGCGTGCCGTCCTTCGCCTTGTCCCAATGCACATTCAGGTCCGCGACCATGCCGCGTTTAACGAACTGCTCTTTTACGAAATCACGTGCGAGCTGGACGCCCTGCTTCTCGTCCATCTCGCGCGGAATCGAGAACTCCACCTCGCGGGCAAGCTGCGCGTCCTTGCGCTTCTCCCCTGCCTCCACCTCGTTCCATAAGGTCGTGCGGTCGTTTAAACGCTCCGGCGCTCCCTCCGGCAACATCACCTCGGAGTGAATGACGCCCGCCTTGTTCGAGAAGTCGTGGTCGCGATTCAGCCGATCGTCGTGCAGCTCGGACGCGGAACGATAGGCGGCGCTCGCGACGGCGCTCGATCCGTTCGCGCGGCTCACAACTTTGGCGGAGAAATGGTAGATCGCCATGACGCTCCGCACACTGCCCTACTTAGTGCACGTCGGCAACGACGTATAAGCGCGCACTCACAACTCGCTGCGCTCCTCGTGATTGACCTCGTGCTGCTATCTACTTGTTCCGGCTTTACCCTCATGCTGAAGACGCTAGGATGCTACTGACAGATACGCGGAAGGGTGAAAGCGATGCGGAAGGTTCGCGATTACGATGCCGAACTGAAAGCGCTGGGCGACAAGGCCCGCGCGCTCAAGGCGAAGCGGATCGAACAGCTTGGCCAGCTCGTCGCCGCAACCGGGGCTGATGCGCTCGATACTGAAACCCTCGCCGGTGTCCTGCTCGATGCGATCGGATCAAAGGATACGGGCGCGAAGGAGGCATGGCGCGCGAAGGGCGCGGCCTTCTTTCAACGGCGCGGGCGCAAAGGTGGCGGCGCTGCTGCGATCGACGGATCGGGCGCTGCGATTGAACCGGGCGGCGACGCTGCGGGCGGAAGCGGCGGAACGCCGAACGGATAGCAGGGGCTGGGTCGTGCAACGTCGCGAGCGAACACGCCACCTGATTGAGCTGGGCGGGCTGGTCCAGAAAGCCGGCCTGGTCGAACTGACTGACGACGATCGCACCACCCTCTACGGCGCGCTGCTCGATCTCGCCGGGCGTGGGCGCGGCGACGACGCCGGCGACGTGCTGACGCTATGGAAGCGGCGCGGCAAGCGGGCGTTCGACGCGGAAGCGGAAGGGAGCGAAACGCAATGAGTGATTTCGATATCGAGACGATCCGCCGCCAGGTCCGTGCGATGGATTTCGTGCGCGGCACCCCGGCGGAGGTCGCCATGTGGCACGAGGACATGGCGGACTCGCGCGCCAATCTCGTGATCGAAAACATGATCCCGACGCCAAACGACGATGCGTTTTTCGCGATGATGCTGGACGAGGGCGTACCCCCTCCCGTCGTGTCGCAAATCCTGCTCCGGCTGCTCGATCATCCCGACGCCGACCGGTCCCTGCCGGTGACGCCGATGGAAGCGCACTGATGCCCCGGCGACGGATCAGCCCGCTGTTCGCGGTCTTCGTCGCCTTCGTGGTGCTGATGGCGAGCAACGCCTGGCTCAAGGGCATCTTCGGCTATGGCGAGATAGCGACCGACATTCCGTTCCTGCTGGCGGGCGCGATCCTGTTCCTGGCCTGGCGCTTCAACCGACGTGCCGCCAACCAGCGCAGTGATCTGCTCGGCTCCGCCCGCTTCGGCGACCGAGCCGATGTGCGGAAGCTGGAAGCGAACGGGGATCTTCTGATCGGCCGCTCGGCGAAGTCGGGGAAGCTGCTGCATTACGACGGCGCGGCGCATCTTTTGACGATGGCACCCACCCGGTCGGGCAAGGGCGTCGGCACGATCATCCCCAACCTGCTGCTGCTCGATCGCTCGGTGATCTGCATCGACCCCAAGGGCGAGAACGCCCGCGTTACAGCCCGCGCGCGTGCCGCCAAGGGCAAGGTCTGGTGTCTCGACCCGTTCGGCGTGTCGGGTCAGCCTCCTGCCCGCTACAATCCGCTCGACCGGCTCGATCCCGCCAGCCTCGATCTTGCGGAAGATGCCAACACCCTCGCCGACGCGCTGGTCCATGACGCGCCGGGGCAATCAGGCGAAGCGCATTGGAACGAGGAAGCCAAGGCGCTGATCGCCGGGCTGATCCTGCACACCGTCGTCCACGAACCTGCCGACGCCCGAGTGCTGGCGACGGTGCGCGACAAGCTGACGCTCGCCCCTGCCGGCTTCGCCGCGCTGCTGGCCGATATGCAGGCCAGCGTCGGCGCCGGTGGCCTGATCGCCCGCGCCGCCAACCGCCAGCTCGGCAAGTCTGACCGCGAAGCGGCAGGGGTGCTGTCCTCGGCGCAGCGCCACACCCACTTTCTCGATAGCCCCCGCATCGTCGCCAGCACGGCCGCCTCGGATTTCACCTTCGCGGGCTTGAAGGACACGACCGCCACCGTGTTCCTGTGCCTGCCGCCCGATCGGCTCGATACCTATGCCCGTTGGCTGCGGCTGCTGGTGAGCCAGGCCGTCACCGACATGGCGCGGTCCACCGCCCGCCCTGCCCGGCCCGTGCTGTTCCTGCTGGACGAGTTCGCCGCCCTCGGCCGCCTAGAACCGGTCGAGCGCGCGATGGGGTTGATGGCCGGCTATGGCCTCCAGCTCTGGCCGATCCTCCAGGACATGCATCAACTCAAGGCCACCTATGGCGAGCGCGCCGGCACGTTCATGTCCAACGCGGGCGTGATCCAGACTTTCGGGGTCAACGACCATGCGACCGCCGACATGCTCTCGCGCACGATCGGCGACACCACGATCGAATATGATACCGTCAGCACGTCGCGCGGCACCGGCTGGGGTGAAAATCGCGCTGGCCCCTCGGAAAGCGTCAGCGGGCACGTCTCCGCCCGCCGGCTCGCCACCCCCGACGAAATCATGCGGATGCGGCCCGACCAGCTCCTGCTGCTCCGCCAGGGCGAACACCCCCTCGCGGTCGAGAAAATCCGCTACTACGATCAGCGTGAGTTTGCAGGCCTGTTTGATCCGGCTTGAATGGTCCGCGAAAGCACGAACACACACACCTGCCGCGCCTTAAGGCAGCGCCCCTCCCTGTATGACCGGCGATAATTCGTGCTTTCGCGGACGGGAAGTTAGACCCACCGGTAGCGGCGGTGTCATGATTAAGCGCGTGCCAAACCCGCATGGCGATTTAAGCCCTTCTGGCGACGTTTGTCGTTACCGGGGCCTCCCTCTTCAGTAGAAGTCCTTCCCTGCCCTGGCAGTCGCTCCAGACGGCGCTGGAGCGTGATTCTGCTACCACCTCGCCGACTTCCTTCCCGCCTAGCCCTGCGGCGCTTGCGCCGCTCTGGTGACGGCTACGCCGTCACGCAACAATGGTGCATCGGCCGGTAGGCCGATTCCATTAGCCCTTTTGCATTCTGGCGTTGTCGTGTGAGATTAAGTGATTCTGTTAAATAGGAATCTTTAAGAAGGTTAAGGGGTGAAAATGCCCCGATTCCTCCCGCTTTCTCAGTCGCTTAGAAGCACAGCCGGTGGGCGAAACCCCGTGATTCGGTGTGTGATCCCCCGATAGTGCGGTGTGTGATCCCCCGAACGAATGGTGGGTGAAACCCCGGGTTTGGCGGTGCCGCGATCGCCTCCTCGCGCGAGTTATCCACAGACTGACCGCCTGTCCCATCCGAGCTAACGTGCTTCGGCGATCAGCCGATGATTTTAACCGGTGTGTGATACCCCGATAGATAGCGTTGAGGTGGGTGAAACCCCGATACTCACCGCCGGCCGGCAAGCCGGTCCATATGGGCGTCCACCTCGTCCGTACGCCGGCGATCGGCGTCGATGCGGGCGCGCCGCTCCTCCTCCACGCGCATCTTCTCGGCCAGCGCCAGCGCCTCGGCCTCGCCGCGGAGCCTGAACAGCACGGCCGGGCTTTTGTCGGTCGTTTCCGCAGTCTCCATTGTATAGTCGGGAAGCTGGTCGGCCTCGATCACGCGCCGGAGCATCCGGTTGAACTCCTTGGGCTGGGCGTCGCTGCCCGTCTTGTCGCGGAGCACCTCTACCCGGCACAACCATCCCCCGCGCTGCGTGCCGGCATGCTTGCGCGCGATGCGATACAGCGCCCGCTCCAGTCCTCCGGACAGGAGGAAATAGTCGGGATGCATGGTAAGCAACGACTTCTCGTTGACTATCCCCTCATAAACCCAATCCGAAAGGGTCAGCGTCATGCCCCGCGGTTGCTCGGTCTCGGCGTCGGTGTCGAAGGTCCAGCTATCGAGCCAGTTGAAGCCAGCCTTCTGCCGGCGCTTAGTCGCGCGGATTGAGGTGGTGATGGAGGTCGTCTGGAGACGAAGCAGCGCCGCCTGCAGCTCCTGATAGTCCCTGCCGCCAGTGCCGCGTTTGATAGCTCGCAACAGGTCGTAAGGCGTCGTCGTCAGCGTGCGCGGCAGGTCGTTCAAGCCCTGCTGCTTCATGCGATTCAGGGTAGATGCCGCCCATATCAGAATGTCCGCATCCCAAATCGTCGCCATGCCGTAGTCTGGGATTGCCTGTACGCGTACCCATGCCTCGCCGTCCGGGCTGCGATACTCAATGGGCTTGAGACGCTTGCGCTTCTGCAGCGAGAAGAACGGACGCTCCATGACTTCCCGCTGATCCTTGAGCGGGAGGTCACCAAGCGCCGGGATGAACAGGTCGAACTCGGGGTTGGGATCACGCCGCTTGCTCACGGAGCAAACCTGGTGTGGCCCCGCTTGACGAGATACTGCCGGAGCAGGCGCTCGGTGACGACGGTGAGCGGCTCCCCGCCTTCCTCCACACTGAGCTGGCGCAGCGCGCGGTGCATGTCCTCGGGAATGTGGATCAGCACGGGTTTCTTACCTGGATGACTGCTGCGACGCGCTGGCACTACCGGCGTCTCGGCTGATCGCCGCGATCGGAGTGGCGCGACCGCCTGCTGCGGCTCGGAGGCAGCCTCGGCGATGGGAGCCGCTGCCGCCTGCTCTGGCTCATCATCGAAGATGCTGGCGAGTGCAGAGGGTCTCTTTGCCATTATGCTGCCTCGCTAACTTGCTTAGTCGTAAAGCCGCTTAGTCGCTTAGCCTCATTATAGGCGGCGCGCAGCTCGGCTGCAGCCTTGCTGTCCGGCTCTGTCTCGGCCGCCGTCCGCCCGAGAGGAGTGGCCTTGTAGTAATCCTTGCGGAAATGAAGCCGGCTGTCGAACAGCGTCACGCCTTTGGCTGCGAAGCCGGCATGGGCCTCCTGCCCCTCCCCGCCTTGGTGCGGAACTTGGGTCAGGATGACCGCAAATGGGGTGCCTGCTTGCTGCACCTGCTTGACGGTCTGCAAAACCGAATGAACGTCCAGTCCACGCGGCGCGACGGGGACGATGACGAAGTCCGCCTGCTCGGCCGCGAGCATGGCGATGTCCTTGGAGTTCGCGGGTGTGTCGATGATGATAAGATCGATCTTGCCGCTGGCGCGTCCACGCGAAACGTGCAGCGGAAGGCCGGCGACGCTGCTGTCCTTCACTATCACGTCGTCGTCGTCGCGGCGTTCCGACCAATAGAGTGCCGACCCTTGCCGGTCATCGGCATCAAGAATGACGACGGACGCCCCTTCCCGCGCCGCCTCTACGGCGAAGCCAGTTGAAAGGGTGGTTTTCGATTGCCCACCCTTCTGCGCGATGACGGCCCATACCTGCACAGCTTTGCTCCTACTAAGCGGCTAAGCGACTTATGCCGCTTAGCCGCTTAGTGGTAAAGGATATTAATCGCTTAGCGGATCGGCCATGCATCGTTTCGACCGGATCGTATCGATCAGCGCGTTCCTCCTCCAGTGGCCACAAGGGCGCCCGAGCCCTCTTCGGCCACTTGCACGAGGTGCACTCCGCACAAGCAATCCTAGCCGAACGAGACCTTTGAGCCTATTTCCAGATTGCGGATGGAACTAGCAGCGGGGGAGGGGGCAGAATGTGGTGCTCGATAAGATTATCCAGCCCGGTGCACAGAAGGTGAAGGCACGCAAGACGCGCTTTGGCGACGTAACGGTCGTGGCTCCTCCGCCTTCCGCGGCCATGGTCCAGCATCACGTAAAGGCTAGCACGGAAGCTCTTGAGCGCCTGGCTAAGCGGGTCGCGAAGCCTGGCGTTCGGCTTCGCGCCAAAAAGGGCGTGCCTCTCTACTCGCTCGATAGTGATAATCCGGACGTGATGATCCGCAAGCTTAATGGAAAAACGGAGCGCGGAAGGTTCATCAATGGCGTCTTTGCGACGGCTGATTAATCATCATGAGGCGCCGCTTAGTCGCTTAGTAGCTTAGTGGCTTAGTGGGCTAGTCGGTTAGCGCAGACGTTCGGGGTTTTGTTCGCCTAAGGGCACTCTTCGCAGCAGCTACAGCTGAACGGAGAGCTGCCAGTTCATCGATTTGGTTCGGGCCAAGATTTCAGGAACTGATGTAAGCAGCATCTCGCCAGTCAGCTTGTTGAAAAGGGCAACTCGATGCCGCGGGCCAAGCTGGTCGGCTGCAGCAATCTCACTCTCGGTAAGCGCGAAGAAAAATCCGCCGAAGCCAGGCTGTACTCGCGGCTGATTGGCAGCCTTGATTTCTACGAAGGTGATCGCAGGAAGGGATGCTCGAAGCTCCGTCCGACTGGCAATGTCGATAGGCGAGGGGAGGGCAAGGGCGTCGAAGCTGGATGCCTTAATGACGATCCCGGTGTCAGCCAGTTCCTCAAGTAGGACCCGCAAGCCTGGGCCTTTCGGGCGAGGAACCCATTGCTCCATGGACAAGATTGCTTGCTGCTCACCGGCAGCGCCTCCCTCATTGGCAAGCCGCGCCAGATGGGCCCGCTTCGCGGCAATCACCTCCAACGGAGACAATGCTCAGCTCTCTGCTTCCTGGAGCGGCACAACCGGCACTGATCGTCCCTCATAGTCGAGACCAGCAATTTTGAGGGCGGGAGAGTCGGCAGCCCATTCAAGGCGTCGCGTCTTGCTGGCGAGATCAGGTGCGCTGGTTACGAAGCGCTCGTCGTAGCGAAGGTAAAGTGTGCCAAAAAATCGCTCGATGCGGAGCACACTGTCGTCCTCTGGATAGTGATCAAGAAGGCCGCCTCGAGCGCCGGGCTTCATCTCTACCATGCCAAAGCCGATCGCCTCATACCGGCTCACGTCGTTACGAATGCCCCGGCGTCCAACCAGTTCGCGAAGAGCATTGTGAAAGCGCATGATGCCGGCGACCGGGTCACCACCGGCAGTCAGGGCTAGGTCGTTTGCGGCCAGAACCTTCTCCGGTTCAGTGCCCGCTGCCTCACCCACCCCCTCGAGCAACTCTTCTGCTTGCCGATTTGCTCGGAGGAGAACGAGGTAGCCTAAGACAAGAGCCGGGTAGGTGATGTGTAGGTTGGTGCACTCACCGATCGTCTCTTCCATGCGGTTGGTAAGATTGCGAAAAGCGCCCGTCACCCCCTTGCAGGAAACAGCCAACACCGGTCCGATACCGTCGCGTGTGACCACCACATCGACGTTCTTGGTTTTGAGGCCTCCGAGAATGGTGCGCTCGCCCCCGCCGGCGCGAGCCTCATCATAGTGCAGGACCGGAGGTCGACCGGATCGACGCTCAACCCTGAACGGCGGTCGCGGCGTGATGTCGTCGGGATCGAACCCGCCCTCGAGCACCAACCGGCAGGCAACGTACCAGTGAAGGGGCTTGATGTGGCTGGCACTCTGCGTCTTGCCGGTGAAGTCGGCGAAAGCGGAAAGAGCCTGAGCCTGGGTCGTCCAACGGCAAACCTCACCCGCCATAATGACGCCAGCGCTGCATAATCGAGATTCCCTCTTCCAGCGCCGACGCACTTGCCGGTGTGATCGCGCCTGATGCGGCGAACAGCAAGCGTCCAGCTTCTCGCGGCTCCAATTTGAGCATTCCGCCACCCAAGGGATGCCCCTCGAGTTCGCAGCTAAGCTGGGAAAGAGGTGTGCCCCAACTGGGCAGGAGCTTGGTAGCCAGCCCCTGATCGCGCACGCGAACTCCGTGGACAGTGTTCGTGCAGGTGACGCCTGCCGAATTCTGTACGAGGTTGGCGCTGCGACCGGCCATGTAGCTCATGATAAAGTCGGGCACCTGAACATCGGGGACTGCGTACCAGGGTTCCCGGTTGCGGCACTTATAGCCTTGCCGTGCTTCCTGGCCGGCGCTGCTGTCGAGATAGCGGCGCACAGATGCCGAGATCTCCTGCCCCCGCCGTAGACGGAGCAACATGACCGGCTCATCCGCCTTCTGCCATGCCGCGACCGTAGTCGGCGTGATTGACCTCTGAGCGAGCATCCGCCCGGTCCGAACGGTTGGATGAAGATAGGCGCCTGGGATCTTCCATCGCTTCGCCTCTGAAGGTCGAAGATGAAAAAAGCCGTTGTCGCCACTGACATAGCCGATCCCGACGCTAGCAAAGCTGCTCAGTCGATGGCTGTCAGGATCGCCAGCAATAGCGCGGTATGCATTCCGGATGGAGGCTGGCAACAAGTAAGGCCGCAACCGCCGGTTCCAGCTCTCGCGCCACTCGGTGAGCGGTATCTTCTCGGCCTGCTTGGGTGGCCGGGCACTCCACGCGAAGCGGTCGAGAACGGTAAAAGCGATGTGGTCGGTCGTACCGCCAAAACCCTCAGTGTAGAGGAGCCAGCAGTCTTCAGAGAGGTCCGGAAACAGCTTCTCACGCACCGCTACAAGCTGCACGCGCTTGAAGTGGGCAACGAGATACTCGAGCAGCGGTGCAGCGTAAGGGGCGTGTCCGATTTCAGCCGGCACGACAAACGCCATGCGGCCTCCTGGCTTCAACAATCCCGCTGTAGCGACCAGGAAAGGTGCCCACGAGGAGGCTAGTCCGCTGAAGGCGGCTCCCTGCGCCGCACACAGGGCTAGGGCTCGAGCGCGGACAGGGCCTTTGAAGGTCTGATAGCGAATAAAGGGTGGGTTGCCGGCTGTGCACTCGAAGCGTTCAGCCGTGGCCTCAGCCCATTGAAAGAAGTCGCCTTCATGGACGAGCGCTGCAGGCGCGCGGGAGATCGCAACATGAGCTGAAACAGGATCTTGCTCGATCCCAACGCTGTTCGGGTGCTCGACCAGGAAGCGACCATCACCGCAGCTTGGATCAAGCATACGGTCCCCATCTCGCCGTACCGCCCAACTGACGAGTGCAGAGACGACATCGTTCGGGGTGTAATAGGCGCCCGCCTCCTTCTGCGAGAGACGCACGGTCATGCCGCCTGCTCGAGCGAGCTACGGCCACCCGGTATGTGCCGGTACAGCGTCGAGGGCTGAACGCCCATTTGCCGCGCTACTTCCTCAACCGTGATCGACGGATCAGACAGCATCGCCTTGGCACGCCGGATCTCCGCTTCGCCCATCGAAGGCTTGCGGCCACCTCGACGTCCCAGCGCACGTGCGTGAGCTAAACCGGCCTGGGTACGCTCGAGAGTCAGCTCACGCTCAAATTCAGCAATGGCCGCAAGAAGGTGAAAGGTCAGTCGCCCACCTGGACTGGTCGTGTCTATCGCTTGGGTGAGGACCTTCAGCCCGATCTCGCGCTCCTGCAGCAACTCCGCGGTTTCAACTAGCTGACGAACGGACCGGGCAAGGCGATCAAGCTTCCAGACCACCAACACGTCACCGGCGCGGAGATAATCCATCGCGGCCTGCAGCTCCGGCCGATCGCGTTGCGCGCCCGACGCCTTCTCCATGAACACCTTCTCACAGCCGGCACCACGAAGGGCCTCGAGCTGCAAGGCTGGATTTTGATCGCGGGTCGAGACGCGTGCATAGCCGACGAACAAGGCTCAACCTCCGAAAACTCATACCGGCATCCCCGGAATTCGGAGGAGCGTACAAGAGAGCGTTTTCGGAGACAATAGGAAAGAACAGACCGGGTACGCTGCCCAGAGGCGCCAGCTCTCCTTTAAACCGCCGTTTGCCGGAGGCTCGTCGGATGCGCCACGGCACACTTAGGCAGCGATAATGCGAGCTTCCAGCCCGCGATATACTCCGAGGGTTAGCGCGTCGTGCGTGTTGTAGAAGGTCTCGAAGTGGAAGCGATGATCGTCACCGTTGTCGTCGGTGAGTATCAGGTCGCTCTCCCCCAGTATCCCTCCGCGTTGCGCACCACAGTATCCAGCCACGGCGTTAAAGACATCTCTTTCGGACATCTTACTAAATCTCTCGGCAAACATTGGAGATTGGATGAAGTATTTAGCCGGATTCAAAGCGTCGAAGTCGGCTTTCCTCTTGGACTTATGCGGGTGGCCAGTGATCATCCCTACAAGCGGCCGGTCTGTTCCGGCCACCTCGATAAACCGGTATAGGGTCGTCGACAGCGTGTTCCCGAATTTACCGTGCAACTCTTTGATGATCGAAATCGTCGCAGATGATGACAGCGCTTCTTCTGTGAATCGGTCTTGAAGGAAGAGAAGGCGTCCACCCGCAAAGTTCGCCTCAGCTTCGACCTCCTCATGACAGTGGGGGAGCAATGTATGATTGTTGTCCCCATGCATGACGTCTTCATGCCAAGGGATCAGGCTATGACCGATCTCGTGAGCCTCATTCCAGCGATGCTTCTTTTCCGGCAAGTCACCATCTAAAAGGATCCTGCGCCGATCTGGTAGGTAGAGCGCCTTCAACGACAGCTTTTTGATGGCATCCCAGAGCAAAGCTGGTCTCTCGTAGACCTGGATTGTAGCCACCCGAATACGGCTGATTTTCTCTTGCACCGCACTTGGGTTGCTGGCGGTGTAAAACGCCTTATCCAGTTTTAGTAGATGCCTGACATCCTCGAGCCGCAAAGGCGGCTCTGGATTACCTAAGCCCTTGAGAACACGCTCTACCCGCCGATCAATATCGTGAGCGGTCTTTTCTGAAAGTATTCTGTTCTTACTCATATAGACCGCCCTTTTCCTAATCTTCTTTGCTTAGAACGCTAATGAATTCCTCTAGTGCAATACGTTCTTGCTGTGTCAAAGCGGTCACCGCCTCTGATCTGGCTGCAAACCGAACTGCCTCACTAGCTATATTGTCATTCTTTGCGGTCACAAGACCCGCCACTTGAAGCAGATTGTTTCTGGGGATATCAAAGAAGTTGGCCAGCTGATAAACGGTTCTTAGTTCTGGCTTGTGATGTGAGTCGTCTTCTATTTCTATAAGTTCGGAGATTTCTAAGTCCGCGTCTTCGGCAAGCTTTTCTAAAGTCAGTCCTTTGTTACGGCGCATAAGCCGCACAAACCGACCAAAGGCGATGCCTGTGTCCTGATTGGACTTGTCATCGGACATCGCTTCACCGTCGAAGATCGGATCGATAGAATGTAGGCCAGCTCCAATCTCGGCATTACCCTCGATTTGAGCCATTCTAAGGCACCACTCTTTCGTGATCTCAACCTTCATGGCTGGGTTCCTTTCGCGATGAAGGCCTCCGCTTGCTCGGATGTCATCTCAAAATAACGCAAGTTTTGATAATTCGCGTCCATTCCAAGATCAGACATTCCGCAGGTATTAGCATAAAAGCTATTTGCCTGCGGCAGAGAGTGGAGGCCAATGCGCCCTTTAAATTCTAGCTCCTTGCTTTGCGCTATAGCCGCGTTAATCATGACGCTACCCACGCCTCTATACAAAGCGGGGTCATGAAGATCAGGGCGGTTCCACGGCGCATTTTCAACAAAGTCTACATAGACAATTTCTTTGCCCTTCTGCTGCTCTATTCGACATCGCTTCATTACGGTGTCGAGGATCATCATTCCTTGCGTCATGCCGTTACAGACAATGCTAAAGCCGGGCTGGGCGAGCATCCCCTGAAGAGCCTCGGTCTTTTTCCGCCAATTCCAATGGCGGCTTTGCGGCCAATGACGTCTTTCAACGCCTGCACGATGCAACTTCTGAACGGACTTAAATAGCTCTGGGAGCCACTCGCCCTCCCAGTCACCTAGTTGTTTCTCTGTGATGCCGTCCCAAAGCTCCGCCGACTCAGCTTCGTTGGTTACAGCATTGAACAGGTAAACTGGGCTTACGGTGATCGTCATAGCATCATCACCTCTGCCTTTTCCTTGGTAGCCTCATCTTCAAAAAAGAGCTTGTCGCCCTTCTCAACCCGATTTTCGATGAGCTGGTACAGTCGGAGCGCCTGTCTCATGACCGCGGTTTTACTGAGATCCTTTTTTTCGCACAGCTCATCCAATGCGCGCATCTCGGCATCGGTGAGATTGAGCGTCATCGTCTTCTTCGCGACCATACTACCTCCAACTGCGGGCACGCATATAGACCCAGGTAGCCAATATGTCAATTAGAATAAGCTAGGTATTGGCTATTGAATAGCTACTTTCTAGCCATTATATGGGTGCCAAGCGGGGCATTGGGCTTCCGCCTGATCCATAGAAAGGTACGCCGATGGCGACTCTCCAAGATGAAATCGAAGACATCAGCGGCTGCATCCGGGAAGGGCGCCGCCCCCGCCCGGGCATGAGCTACCGCGTCGAACTCGGTGACGAACGCTTGAGTTACCGTTCAGCGGTGACGACTGACCCTCAGCCCACGGCTCGGCAGCTGATCGAGTTGGCCGGTCTCCGGCCGATTGAGGAGCATCTGGTTATCTCGATGGCGCCCAATGGCCGCCTGAACGCCCTCAATCTCGACGAAACGGCGGATTTGCTCGCAAACAAGGTCGAGCGTTTTCTGATTTTCCGGTCCGACGCTCTCTATCGCTTCACCCTTGACGGTGACGAGTTCATCTGGGGGAGCCCGGAGATTCGTGGCGATGTGCTGAAGAAGCTCGCGAAGGTGGATGCCGCAATCTACGGCGTCTGGCTCGAGGTCCATGGCGGCGAGGACCGGCCGATCGCAGATGGCGCCACGGCGCCGTTGAGCCCGAAGGGGCTGGAGCGCTTCTTCACCGGCACCAACCAAACGACGGAGGGCTAAGCAAATGGCCGCTCTCCCGATGAGGTGCCGCAAGTATCTCGCTGAGCGAGGGCTCGGCTATGATGAAGTCGAGGAGGGCGGCCAACGCGGTATTGTGCTCCGCGCCATGCCGCTGCCACCTGGTCGCTTCAATGCCACTGTCGCGGATATCCTGATCATGCTACCGCCCGGCTACCCCGACGTCGCGCCCGATATGTTTTACGCCATGCCTTGGCTTCGGCTCGTCGCGACTTCAGCCTATGCGCGATGCGCTGACGTTCCCTTCACCTTCGGTAGTCAGACTTGGCAGCGATGGTCGCGCCACAGCAGTGATTGGCGCCCGGGTCGTGACGGCATATGGACCATGATTAAGCGGGTGGAAGCTGCCCTCGAGCTCGCGGCATGACCGGTTTTTCCCTTGTCATGCAGCAGCGCCATACGTCTGCTCTTCACCAAGCGCTCCTGCCCGTATCAACAAACGGCGCCCCCTGCCTTGTCCTATTCGGCACTAATGAAATCGCAAGCGATCCCTGGGATCGGCAGCGCCGGCTGCGTTTGCTGTCGTATGAACTGGCGGGAGACCAGACGAGTGCCGCCAGGATCACGGAGGCAATAGCGAGGTGCAAAGCTGAGGATTTGACCCTCGGCGTGGCACGTTCGCAGCTGACGGATAGCGCTGCAGGAACAGCGGAAATTGATGAGGATGACCGCGGTTTGCTCAAACGTCTCCGACAGGAGCTTGGCGCCTCTGTGCAGCTCGTCAGCCTACGCATCGATGCAGATGGCTGGAGCGCCCGCCTGTGGCCGGACGCCCGGTCCGCTATTGCAGCGGATTACATCACTGTCCTGGGGGATGGATTAGCGCTCCACGGTCTGCACGGACGGGAGTCGGCTGACTTTCTCGCACGCCAAGATTTAGCCTTCGGCCCGAAGCTTGGCCGTTACCTTCGCGGACTGCGGGTGGGTGTTGTCGGCTGTGGCGCAACCGGAAGCGCAACTGCGATGTTGCTCGCGCGGCTGGGAGTAGGGCAGCTAGCGCTTTTCGACGACGACATCGTAGACGTCACCAACCTAAACCGATTGCATGGCGCTCGCCGGGCCGATGCCGACGCGATGCGTCCGAAGGTTGACGTGCTAACGAGGGAGATCACCGAGCTGGGCCTCGGAGTGCGCACGGTGTCGTTCCGTGGCTGGGTCGGCGACCCCGCTGCGCGCGATGCCCTAAAGGCATGCGATGTCGTGTTTGGCTGCACTGACGACCATGACGGTCGTTTGCTCCTCAACCGTTTTGCCTATTTCTATCTCGTTCCGGTCATCGACATGGGCTTAGCGATCCGCCCTGCAGGGGACGGCCGTATCGCCGAACTCGGCGGTCGAGTGACGGTACTGGCGCCAACAGGACAATGCTTAATCTGCCGAAAAGTGGTCGATGCGGAAACCGCCCGCGACGAAGCCCTAAAAAGAGTCAGTCCTGAGGAGTTTGAGCGCCGCAAGCGGGAGGCCTATGTGCGAGGGGGCGGCGAGCCAGCTCCCGCAGTGGTTACCTTTACAACTGCAACCGCGTGCATGGCAGTTGACGAACTTATTCAAGGTCTGACCGACTTTAGAGGCTCAGGCTGGCGCTGGCATGGCGTTCGGCGGTTTGATTTACTGGCTGATCGACGCCCTGGGGCTGAACAAGACGAACATTGCCCAGTCTGTAGTGGTACAGATTATTGGGGCCGGGGCGACATGCAGCCTTTTCTGGATCGGATAGGCCAATGAAGGCTCTACGCAAGTACGTTGCCTGGCTTGTACGCGAGGCAAGATCGATTGTTCGCCCGGACCTCGTACTCCACTCGACCGAGAGGCAACCGGCCCCTCAAGAATTGAAGTCAGGCGTGGTCTATGTAGTGCAAGGCGGTGGCACCCCGAAGTGGGCCGTCATGCGCTGCCCGTGCGGATGCGGCGAGAAACTCCAACTGTCCCTCAACCCGACGCGTCGTCCCCGTTGGACGGTGCATCGGGATCGTCTCAGGCGAGTCTCGTTGCAACCTTCAGTTCGGCAGACTGCTGGATGTTTCGCCCACTTCTGGGTTCGTCGTGGCACTATCGAATGGTGCGGCGACAGTGGCTCGTCGCCCATAGAAAGGTAGGCGCCCGTGTCTGACGCGGGGTTCTGACACCTGCAAACCCGCGGAATTGCTGCGGCGGACCGCCGGTCACAACCGACCGGTTTTGACACCTATGTTCAACAAGGTCAGCCCTGCTCGAACGCGGTCAGTATAGGGCATGGACCTGTCGAGCCGGACCCGCACTCCTGCGCGAGCCGGAGAAGCGAGGCGCGCACCCGCTTAAGGTCCACAATCTTCTCATCCAATGCCGCAATGCGTTCGGTCGCAAGCTCGCGGGCGCGGGCGCGATCGTCGGTCGCGTCCAGCGCTAGCAGCTCGCCGATCTGTTCAAGCGTGAATCCGGCTGCCTGAGCTGATCGAATGAAGCGGAGCCGGCGCACGTCCTGCACCCCATAGCGCCGGACGCCACCCGCGATCCCGGCCCCGTTCGGCCGGTCGGGCGTGTCAAGCAAGCCGCGGCGCTGGTAGTAACGTACCGTCTCGACGCCCACGCCGCCCTCTCGCGCCAGCCCCGCAATCGTGATGCTCGCCATGTCTTGACTCCGGACTATGGTACGGACCCTATATAGGTGGGGCGAGCAAGCTGGAGAAGCGACATGGCGACCGCCCCCGTCAAACAGGCGACGATCTACCGGATGGTGATGTCTGAACACACCTGCCCCTATGGACTGAAGGCGAAAGACCTTCTGCGTCGCCAAGGCTATGCGGTCGATGACCACTGGCTGACGACGCGCGACGAAACGGATGCCTTCAAAGCAAAGCACGGGGTCAAGACCACGCCGCAAACCTTCATCGGTGGCGAGCGGGTAGGCGGCTATGACGATCTGCGCCGTTTTTTCGGCAAGACCGTCCGCGACCCCAAGGCGCTTACCTATCGGCCGGTGATCGCGCTGTTCACGATGACGGCGCTGATGGCGCTCGCCGCGAGCTACGCGGTGCTGGGCACGCCGTTCACAATTCGCGCGATCGAATGGTTCATCGCCTTCTCGATGTGTGTGCTGGCGCTGCTCAAGCTCCAGAACATCGAGAGCTTTTCGAGCATGTTCCTCAACTACGATCTGCTCGCCAAGCGCTGGGTGCCCTACTCCTATATCTACCCGTTCGCGGAAGGCGGAGCGGGCGTGCTCATGATCGCGGGCGCGCTTACCTGGCTGTCGGTGCCGGTCGCGCTGTTCATCGGCGCGATCGGGGCGGTGTCGGTGTTCAAGGCCGTCTATATCGACAAGCGTGAGCTGAAGTGCGCGTGCGTGGGCGGGGACAGCAACGTGCCCCTGGGCTTCATCTCGCTCACCGAAAACGTGATGATGGTGGCGATGGCGCTGTGGATGGCCGCCGCCGCGATCGGCATCGCCGGGGCGCACTGACGCTCGTTGACATTGGATCGGAGAGAGTGCCGATAGCCGGGATGACGAAGGGAGCACCAGCCTTAGCCCGAACGCTTCGCGTGACCGTCCTAGTCGTGCTCGCGGCGCTGCTGCTAGTGCGTCTCGGCCCGTTTTGCGAAACGGCGGCGCAAGCCGCACCGATCGCGTCGGCGATGGTCGGGTGCGATGGCGATGGCACGCCAGCGCCCGTTAAAAAGGCTCCGCTATCGAGCTGCGCCACGCCTTGCACGGCCGTTCCCGGCGAAGCCCTGGTGCGGGTCGAGCCGATCGCCAACCATCCGGTCGCGCCTTGGCCTGCTCTACTGACCGGGCTGGCCGGTTCTCCGATCCCGCCGGCGACACCGCCTCCTCGAACCGTGTGACGCTTCAACAACCTCACATATTCGATCGACGGAGATTTTCTGATGACCAAGCTGAAACTGATCGGTGCCGCACTGGCGCTCGCCCTCCCAACCGCGGCGTTCGCGGCCGGCTCCTGCTGCGCCGACATGGCGTGCTGCAAGGAGGGGGCGGACTGCTGCAAGGACGGCAAAGGGGACTGCTGCGCGGACATGAAGAAGGGCGGCGACCACGCCGGCCACGACATGCCGGGCGCGCCCAAGAAGTAAGTCGGCGGGGGGAGGCGTTCGCGCCTCCCCTTCGTCTCAATGGCGCGCGAAAACCCTGCGCCCGTTCGGCCCGAACGCGACGACCTCGAAAGACTGCGCCGCTCGTCCCGGCACTTCCATTCCGGGTGATCCAAGCGGCATTCCGGCGACCGCTAGACCGCTGACACCCTTTGGACGCTGCGCGAGCGCGCGCTTCATATCGGCGATCGGGACATGACCCTCGAAGGTCATCCCGTCGATTATCGCGGTGTGACAGGATGCAAGGTCGGCGGGGACGCCGCGTGCCTTCATCATTGCGGGACGGTTCGCATCGTCAACAATCCGCACCGTGCGGCCGAACTGCGCCTTCACGATCTTCGCCCATTCGCCGCAACACCCGCATCCGAGGTCGCGATGCACGAGGATCGCATCGGCCGCGACGGCGACGGAGGGGACGCCCAGCGCGAGGGCGGCAAACAGGTAGCGCATATTGGTCATGGTCGATGCCTGGTTAGCGGCCCCGCCCGGTTGGGAGCGGGGCCATGCATTTATTGAGCGGGCTTGCCCATCTTGCGAAGCATAGCGTTCAACATGGCGATCTCGCGATTCTGGCTGGCGATGGCCTTCTGCGCCTCGCGGCGAACCTCGGCATTCTGCGTGCTACGAAGCGCGATCTGCGACATTTCCACCGCGCCACGATGATGCTCGATCATCTTGCGCGTCCACGTTTCGCCGGCGTCGGCCCCCATCGCCGCCATCATCTTCTCGTGCATTTTCATCTCGGCCGGACCGTAGGGGTTGGCTGCGGTCGCTGGCATCGCATGGTTCATGCCGGCCATGTTGCCGTGGTTCATGCCCTGGTGGTTCGCCTGCTGTGCAAGAGCCGGGGTCGCCAGCGCGACGACGAGGAAAAGGGGTGCGAGTTTCATCATCAATCTCCTGGGGTGCGAGGTGTTAAATGCCTCTCACGTCAATTACGCGGCGCGAGCACCTACCCCTCATGTCGGACGCGATTGACTGCTGGGTCAGCTTCCCGGCGATCTGCGGCGTCGCCGCACGGGCCAGCGCATCCACAGGAGAACCGCGCCGCCTATCCACAACGCCAGCCCCCCGATCGCGAAAGCGAGCAGCCAAGGCGTGTTAAAGTCCTCGTGGTTCTTCCAGTCCATGATGTGGAGACCCCAGAAAAAATCGTAAAGCCGCCAGGTGCCTGTCCTGACAGCGGTGATCCGTCCTGTGTCACCGGCGACGAAGACGCGGGTGTTGTTGGGGTCGTCAAACGCGATCCGCCATGCGGGGAGCGCGCCACGATATTCGGGTGCGGCACGCTCGATCCGCTCCACGCGAGCAACCGGTCGACCTTCCCCTCGCCAAGCAGCGCGTGCCACGGCCTCGGCCTGGGCGGCGCTAGCAGCCGGCAGGAGCACCCCCGTGGTCGCATCGGCAAGCCGGGTGCCTTTGGCCGTTGACAGCTCGGCGACGGGACGCCCGAGCAACATGCGATAGGTGAGCGATGTGACGGGCGTTCCGACGCTCCTCGTCAGGTCCGCTGGCGACGCCAAGGCCATGCCCGCAGGTATAGGGGCGACGGTCTTCCGATCAACGAGGTGATCGCCATGCACTTTGTCGATCGGCAGGAAGCTCATCACCGTCCCACTGGTGAACCAGAGGAGGAGCTGGATGCCGATAATGATCGCGAGCCACTTGTGCGTCTTGCTCGCTAGCTGGTGAAGCCTCGCGCGCCGGCCCCTCAGAACCACGTCCGAACGCCGACAACAAAGCTGGGTCCGCCAACGCCCTCGCCATCGGCGCGCGCGAAGCGGGCGCTGTCGCCTAGACGGCGATCGTAGGAGACGCCGATATAGGGCGCGAACTCGCGCTTGATCTCGTAACGAAGGCGAAGCCCCAGCTCGATGTCGCTCAGGCCCGAACCGATACCGTTCTCCGGCACGTCCTGCGCCGCGAAATTAAGCTCGGCGCGCGGTTGCAGGACAAGTCGCTGGGTGATGCGTTGGTCATAATAGCCCTCAAGCCGTCCCAGCACGTCGCCCTTGTCGGACAGAAACAGCGCGCCCTCCACGTCGAACCAATAGGGTGCCAGTCCCTCGAATCCGAGCGTGGCGTAGGTGCGCGAGGGGTTCGGCTTGAAGTCATAGCGAATGCCGGCCTGGAGATTGAAATAGGGGCCGATCGCGCGGCTGTAGAGCGCCTGCACCTCGGCATCGTCAACGCTGCGCCCGAACTCGCCTTCACCCTCGGTCTTGACGGTCAACCGGTTGATGTCGCCCCCGAACCACGCTTCGCCATCCCAGCGAAAGCTGTCGCGCCCGTCGCGTATCTGCACCTCGGCCAAGTTGAAATTGACCTGCCAAAAAGTGCTGCCGCCATGCTCGCCGCGAAGAATGGCGCGGGCATCGGCCATCTCCTGCGGCGAATAAACGCGATCGGCATAATTCGGCTTGGGCGCGGCCGGGGCGGGTGCGTTGCCGGGGGGAAGGGCGGTTCCCCCCGTTCCCATATCGTGGCTCATCCCGCCCGCCATGCCGCTCATGTCATGGCCCGCGTGAGGATTGGCCGGCGTCGCTACCGCCGCGCTATCGGGCATGACGTGCCCGGCATGGGGATCTGCCTGGGTCGGGGCGTCAGGCATCGTCATTCCGGGCATGGTGTGGCCCGCGTGCGGGTCGGCCGCCGCGGCCGGAGCTGGCGACGGCTTTTTCGGTGCGGGCTTTGCTTTCGTGCGAGCGGGGGGGCGCGGCTTGGCGGTTGGCTTCGCCTGGGGCTTCGCTGCCGGCTTCGCCGGCATGGTCATCCCCGGCATGTTGTGCATCGAGTGATCCTGCGCGGTGACGGGGGTCGCAAGCGCGATCGGGGCCGCGGCGACGAGTAGGGAAAGCGCCTTCATGCCGCGTCTCCCCCGCGTGGCCGGACGGTCACGACCTGCATCATGCCGGCGTGCATGTGGTAAAGCATATGGCAGTGGAACGCCCAATCACCGACGGCATCGGCGGTAAGGTCGAACGTCGCGGTCCCGCCCGGCTGAACCATGACGGTGTGCTTGCGCGGTGCGAACTCGCCGTGGCCCGTCACCAGCTCGAAAAAGTGGCCGTGAAGATGGATCGGGTGACCCATCATCGTGTCGTTGACGAGCGTCACCCGCACCCGCTCGCCCTCAAGGAATGGGATCGGGTCTTTGACCTCCGACAGCTTCTCGCCGTCGAACGCCCACATATAGCGTTCCATGTTGCCGGTGAGGTGGATTTGCATCGCGCGATCAGGCGCGCGCACGTCGGGGTTGCGGTCGACGGCCATCAGGTCGCGATAGACCAGCACCTTGTGTCCGACATTTTCCAGCCCCTGGCCCGGCTCGCCCATACGATCCATCGGCATCGGGGATATGGTCTGCACGGTCGGAGTCTTCTTGACCCCCGGCGCATTCGAGAAGTCGCGCATCGAGTGATTCATGCCGCCCGCGCCGTGATCCATACCTGCCATCTGCCCGCCAGCGCCGCCCTGCATGGCCCCGTGGTCCATTCCGGCCATGCCGCTTGCGGCTGCTCCCTCGGCGGGCATCGTATGCCCCATAGCGGCGTGATCGACGGCCGCACCCGCCTGGGGAGCGCCACCCTGGTTCATGCCCGCCATCGCGCCAGTCGCCGCACCCGTCGCGGGCATGGCATGGCCCATCGCGGCATGATCCATGCCGGCCATTGAACCGCCGCTCATGTCCATGCCGCCCATGCCCATGTCCTTCATGCTGGCGAGCGGGCGCTTGCGAAGCGGCGGGACCGCCGCGGCCATGCCCTCGCGGGGCGCGAGCGTGGCGCGCGCCATGCCGGAGCGATCTACGCTCTCGCCGACGAGCGTGTAGGCGCGATCGTCGGTCGGGGTGACGATCACGTCGTAGGTCTCGGCGACGCCGATCTGGAACTCGTCGAACGTCACTGGCCGGACATTCAGGCCGTCGCACGCCACCACGGTCATTTTCAGGCCGGGGATGCGGACATTGAAGGTGGTCATGGCGGAAGCATTGATGACGCGAAGCCGCACCCGCTCGCCGGGGCGGAACAGCCCGGTCCAGTTGTCCAAGGGGCCGTGGCCGTTGACGAGATAGGTATAGGTCGAGCCGGTCACGTCGGCGACGTCGGTCGGGTCCATCCGCATCTTGCCCCAGTCGGCGCGCTCCTTCGCCGACTGGCCCTCGCCGCGTAGCAGCCCGGCGAGCGTCTGCTTCTGATAGTTGAAATAGCCGCCCTGCATCTTGAGCTTGCGGAAGATGACGTGCGGGTGAAGCTGGCTGTGGTCGGACAGCATGATGACGTGCTCGCGGTCGGACGCGATTGGGGCTTCGCCGGCCGGATCGATGACCAGCGGGCCGTAATGCCCCATCTGCTCCTGCAAGCCGGAATGGCTATGATACCAATAGGTGCCGGCCTGCTTGACCGGAAACTCGTAGGTGAAACTCTTGCCCGGCTCGACGCCGGGGAAACTGATGCCGGGCACGCCGTCCATCTGGAACGGCAGGATCAGCCCATGCCAGTGGATCGAGGTCTGCTCGTCGGGCAGCGCGTTGGTGAGGGTCAGCCGGGCATTCTGCCCTTCGCGCAACCGGATCAGCGGTGCGGGCGCGGTGCCGTTGATGCCGATCGCGTGACTCTCGCGCCCGTCGATCATCATCATCTGGTGCGCGACGCGAAGGGTGATGTCGTCGCCCGAGACGGTCGGCATCGGCTTGACGATGCCACCGGAAGTCGTCTGCGCCCATGCCGGCATGTAGGCCGATAAAGCGAGTCCGCCCCCTGCGAGGGTAGCGCCGCGCAAAAGCTGGCGGCGGTCGATGGTGCGGGTCATGGGTGTCCTGGCCGATTGGAGCGCGGTGGTCTGGTCATCAGTGATACGCGGGGCGGGCTGCCACCCCTTAACCCGCGCTCAGATTTTCGAGCAGCTTGGCGCGAGCGCGATAGAGCCGGGTTTCGACCGCCTTTTCGCTGATCGCGAGCACGGCCGCGGTATCGGCCTGGCTAAGCCCCTCGATGGTGTGGAGAACCAACGGTTCCTTCAATGAAGTCGGCAGCTCGGCGATGGCACGACGGACCCGGTCCAGTTCCTGCCGGTCACTCGCGGCGTCGTCGACCGCCACCTGATCGTCGGCGACGGCCTCCGCGTCCGTGCCGATCGGGGCGGCGAAGGACAGGAATCGCCGGACCTTGCGCTTCCGGGTCCAGTCGCGGCATTTGTTGAGCGCGATGGCCGATAACCAGGTCCGCATGGGACGCGCGCCGTCATATCGTGCGAGCGCGCGATGCGCCGCGACGAACGTCTCCTGCGACAAGTCCAGCGCCTCGTCGGCGTCACCGATGCACCCGCGCGACAGCCGGAAAATGGCCTGCCCGTGGCGACGCATTATCTCGGCGAACGCGGCCTGCCGTCCGGCAAGGCTGAGTGTTGCCAGCTCTCCATCAGAAAGCGCCGTCCAATCCAGACTCACCGCCCCACGCTCAACGGGCGTCGGTGGTGAGCGCCTTCACCACCGCCCGGTCGAACTGCGCGGTCTGGTCGGGCCGCAAGAGCTGCCGCATCGCGAAGATGTGCGCGAGCGTCGCCTTTTGCAGCTCGCCCATCGCGACATGGCTCCGGTCGACCGCTGCGGCGACGCGAGGGCCATTGCCATGCTCGGCCTCGATCGCCTCGGCGAGCCGGGCGTTGTCGGCCCGCAATTCCAGCTCAAGCGCGCGGCGCTGCACGGCAAAGCGCTGTTCCAACTCCTTCAGCCGGGCCTCCTGGTTCGCATCGAGCGCGAGCCGGTGATGTAGCACGTCGTGCAGCTCCACGCCCGGTTGGGCGGGACCGGGAAAGAGCGCCCGCCCAACGAAGACGCCGCCGATCGCCGCGACGAACGCCGCGATCACGCACAAGATTATGCGTGTTCTGGAAGTCATTGCGCCCCGGCAAGCAAGGTTGACGGCGCGAGCGGGGAGTTCGCCCCGAACGGGGACAACGGTGCCGCAGTGCTAGGCGATGCGGGGAAACCCGCTCCGATCATGCCAATTGCGAGCGCCGCGATGGTGATCGCGCCCACGCCGAAACCAGCCTGCGCCGCACGAGGCATCGCAATCTGCGCGAGAACCCGCGCCTCAAGCCCGTCCAGTGCGGGCACCGGCGCTCGCGCGAGCCTGGTCAGCGCCTCGTCAATATCGTCCATGCCGTTCATCTCCACTCCCCTTAGTCTATGTTACGCGGGACTGTGCGCCACCCCTCACGGTCGGGATGGTGAGGGGTAGGCGGCAGCGGCGCGTAAGAGGGCGTAGCCCCTCTTTCGGAGACTGTTCCATGCGTCGTGTATTCGTATCTGCCGCTGCCGCACTGCTCGTCGTCGCGGGTGCTGCGAATGCTCATCCCAAGCTCGTCTCCGCCACCCCCGCGACGAACGCGACCGTTGCCAAGCCCGCGCGTGTCACCCTGCGATTCAGTGAGAAGCTGATGCCAAAGTTCTCGGGCGCGGACCTGATGATGACGGGCATGAACGGCATGAAGCACGCGCCCATGAAGGTCGCGAGCGCCGCCACGGTCGCGCCCGATGGGCGCACGCTGGTCATCACCCCCAAGTCGCCCCTTGGCGCGGGCACCTACAGCGTTGCCTGGCACGTCGTCTCGGCCGATACGCACCGGATTACGGGGAACCACGCCTTCGCGGTGAAGTAAGATGGCCGCCGACTGGTCGATGATCGGTGTCCGCCTCGCGCTTTACGGCGTGCTGGGCGGCTTGTTCGGCCTGTCGACATTCGGCCTCTACGGCCTGCGCGCTGGCGAGCGCCCCCATGCGCTCGCGCTTCGGCCCTGGCTGGTTGCGGGCGCGGTGATCGGCCTCCTGCTTTCGGCTGTCGCGCTCGTACTGCTGACCGCCGCGATGATGGGAACGCCGCCCTGGCCGATCGACCGGGAAGCTGTTGGAATGCTGCTCGATCAGTCGGGTATCGGGACGGCGTGGAAGCTGCGGGTGGTTGCCCTCGCCGTGGCGACGCTCCTAGCGCTGTTCGCAGCCCGGCGCGGGCCTTGGCTGGCGGTTGTCATGCTCACCTCGGGGATGGCGCTGGCGACGCTTGCCTGGACCGGGCATGGCGCGATGAATGAGGGTGCAACGGGCTGGGCTCATCTTGCCGCCGACATTCTGCACCTGATCGCGGCCGGGGCCTGGACCGGCGCGCTGCTCGGCCTGATCCTGCTGGTGGCCCGGCCCGCGACGCGGGTCGATGCCGCCCATCTGACCCTCACGCATCGCGCGCTGCACGGGTTCGGGGCGGTCGGAACGGTCATCGTTGCGACGCTTGTCTTCACCGGCCTCATCAACGCCTGGCTGCTGGTCGGTCCCGATAATGCCGGAGTGCTCGGGACGACGCTCTACGGTCGGCTGCTACTCGCCAAGCTGGCGCTGTTCGCCGCAATGCTGGCCTTGGCCGCACTCAACCGCTTCCGGTTGACGCAGCGGTTCGCGGCGTCGATCGCCTCGGGCGATCATCGCGCCGCAATCGGCGTGCTGCGCCGAAGTCTCGCGGTCGAAACCGCGTGTATCGTCGTCATCCTTGGGTTGGTGGCATGGCTCGGGACGCTTGAGCCGCTCGTTCCTTAAGTGTTAAAACCAACCGGTCCCGCCCAAAGTTCTCCAATGACACCTCGCCCCTTTTCGGGTAGGCGCACCTCATGCTGCGCAAGCTTTGGTCTCTGCTGCTGGTAATGATCGCGTCATCGTTGGTGGTGACCGCGACCGTACACGCGCGCGAGATACCTGGGCCGGTTACGATCGAATGCAGCGGCGCCGTGCATAGCGATGGCGATGCCGATCAGTCGCAGGGCGACGCCGACAAGGCGATGCCGCATCATCATGGCACATGCCACGGCCAGTCGCTGAACGTACCAGCGACAGATGAAGTGGTATCTATGGCGCGCGCAACCGGCTTGCTTCCGTCGCCGGCCGTAGTCAGTCCTATGGCCTCGCACTTGGTCGACGCGGCACTGAGGCCCCCAACCGCCTGACGATACTCGCCTGCCGGCATTTGCTGGCCCGACGTATTTTGTCAGGATCATCACTTTATGAAAAAGATGCTCGCGGCCGTATTGGCCGCGGCGTCCTGCGCCTCGATAGCGCAGGCGCAACAGGTGCAGGCGCCACAATCGCCTGTGCCAGCAGCGGCGCAGCCATCGCCGGCCTTCACCCTTGATCAGGCCGTGCTTGCCGCAGGCGGGGCCGCTCCGTCGAGCGCTGCCGCCACGGCGGCGATCGAAGCCGCACAGGCAGGACGCACGGTCGCCGGCCTACGGCCTAATCCGGTTGCTCAGGGCCAAGTCGAGAACATCGTCGGCTCCGGCCCTTATCGGGGCTTGCGCAGCGCCGAGACGACGTTTGGAGTTGCGATCCCAATTGAGCTTGGCGGCAAGCGGAGCGCCCGCGTGGCGGTCGCCAGCGCGCAGATGTCGCGGGCCGAGTTGCAGGCTGCAATCGTCGCGGCGGATATCCGCGTGCAGGTCACACAGCTCTATGTCGAAGCCGTCGCGTCCGAGCGCCGGCTGATAACAGCACGCGATCAGGCCCGGATTGCAGCCGAGGTGCTGCGCGGAGCAGGAGTTCGGGTTCAGGCAGGGCGCGCATCGCCGCTTGAAGAACAACGGGCCGACGTCGCGCGCATCAATGCGGATGCCAATGTCGAGCGACTGATACGGCTCGCCGAAGCGGCACGAACGAACCTTTCACGACGGATCGGGCGGCCAATCGACGGCACGCTGGACGTTGGGCTCCTTGATCGACTTCCCGCATCGACCTTCGGGCCGATGGCCCCCGCGCAGACGGCGGGCACGCTGGCGCTGGCGGCGGCAGATGCCGATCTCGCCATCGCTGATGCCGGTATTAGGCTTGCTCGCGCGAATCGGGTGCCGGACATCAACGTCGGGCCCGCGCTGCGCAGATTGGAAGCGACGAACGACACTGCCGCAGTGTTTTCGATTTCCATTCCGATCCCGGTGTTCAACAATGGCCGCGCTGCCATCGCGCAGGCCACCGCGGAGCGGACACGGGCGGAAGCGGTGCGACGCGTGACCGCCCTCGATGTCGAACAGGCAATTACGGACGCACAAGCGGAGGCAGCGAACGCCGCGACCACGGCTCGCGCTGCGGCCGGGCCGGCGCTGGCTGCGGCACAGGAAGCGGCCCGGATCGCACGTATCGGCTACCGCGAGGGCAAGTTCGGCCAGCTCGACCTGCTCGATGCCGAACGCACGCTTGCTGAGACACGCATCGCCGCGATCGAAGCGCTCGCCAATTATCAGAATGCCCGTGCGCGGCTGGAGCGACTGACCGCCCCCGCGCCCACTTCCAATTCCGGGGGAACCGATCGATGAAGACCATCCTGACGGGCGGCGTTCTGCCGCTCGGCCTTGCCCTGTTGCTCGCGGCCTGTGGTAGCAGCCCGGAAGGCGGCAACGCGACTGAAGGAACCGAAACCGAAGCTGGCACCGAAGCCGGTGGCGGTGAGGCGGCTCATGCCGACGCGGGTGCCGTAACGCTCTCGCCTGACCAGATTGCCGCCGCGGGTGTCCAGATCGGCCGCCCCATCACGGGTGGTGCCGGTACGATCGAACTGCCGGCAACGATCGAAGGCGACCCGCAAGGAACGCAGGTCGTCTCGGCCGCGATCGGCGGGCGGGTAGTGGCGTTGACCCGGAACCTTGGCCAGTCGGTCGGGCGCGGACAGACCATCGCGATCATCGAAAGCCGGGAAGCGGCGCAACTCAAAGGCGAAGTCGAGGCATCGCGCGCTAGGCTCGCGCTCGCC
>NZ_VNIM01000036.1 GCF_007785815.1 Alterirhizorhabdus solaris
GCTCGGCGCGATCGGCCTGTGGCTGGGCTGGCGCGCGTTGCCGCCGGTGCTGCTGGGGGCCAGCCTGATCGGGCTGGCGGCGGTGCTGGTGCTGCGCCTTGCCGGCCGGCGGGTGGCGGCGGACATGCGCGTGCCGCTGGGCACCCTGCTGGCGCTTGCCGCGATGGCGATGTGGCTGGCGCGGGCCGCCGGGATGACGCTGCTGCGATAGCATCGTTCATCGCGACGAAAGCAGTCGCGCCGCCACATCGGAATGTAATAGAGTGCCGGCGGGACTTCGGGGGTTGGTTCACAGATGCGGCTTGTTCTGGATCGGCGGGCGCGGCGACTGCTGGCGCGGCTGCCGCGGTATGACTGGTATTCGGTCGCGGAGCTGGCGCTGCTCTCGCTGCTGGCGCTGCAATGCGCCCGCCTGCTGTTGACGATCGCCACGCCCGTCGGCCCGCTGGGGGACTGGCGACCGGAGGCGGGGGCCGCGCCGCCCGCCGTCTCGATCCTGTCGGGATTCGATCCGTTCTTCCGGCTGGCCGACACGGCGGGCGCGGCGGCGGTGGTGACGGGGCTGGACCTGAAACTGTTCGGCATCCGTGCCGATCAGGCCTCCGGGCGCGGCGCGGCGATCATCGGCCTGCCCTCCGGCATGCAGTCGAGCGTGTCGGTGGGCGAGGAGATCATGGCCGGGGTGACACTGAAGGCGGTGGCGTTCGATCACGTCACCATCCTGCGCGGTGGCCGGGAAGAACAGGTGTTCCTCGACCAGTCCCAGCCGGCCACGGTGGTGACGCCGCCGCCGACGTCGGGCGGCCCGCTCGCCGGGGTCAATCCGCTGACGGTATCGCCGGGTGCGCCGGTGACGGCGGCGGCGCTGGCCGGGGCCGCCACCTTCTCCCCGCGGGTCGGCCGCAACGGGGTGGACGGCTTCTCGGTGCAGCCCAACGGCGACGGATCGGTGCTGCGCGCCACCGGCCTCCAGCCCGGCGACGTGATCGTCTCGGTCAACGGATCGCGGGTGCGCGATGCCGCCGATGCCCAGCGCATCCAGCAGCAGTTCGGCCGCAGCGGCGATGCGACCGTGATCGTGGAGCGCGGCGGGATCGAACAGTCGCTTGGCGTGAGGATCGTGCCATGAAGCGCGCGCTGATCGCCGCGCTGTTGCTGGGCGCAGCGGTGCCGGCCGCCGCGCAGCAGATGCTCAACCTGCGCGACGCCGACATCCGCGCGTTCATCCAGGACGCCTCCAAGGTGACGGGGCGCACCTTCATCATCGATCCGCGCGTGACCGGCAAGGTGTCGGTCGTCACCGACCGGGCACTGTCGCGGTCGGAATATTTCGAGCTGTTCCTCTCCACGCTGCGCGCCAACAGCCTCGTGGCGGTGCCAGCGCCGGGCGGCGCGTTCCGCATCCAGCCGGTCGATACGGCGGCCTCGCAGCCGGGGCGGGTGGGGGCGCGCGGCCAGTCGAACAACAGCTTCGTCACCGAGGTCTTCCGCCTGCGATCGATCGACGCGCAATCGGCGGTGGAGACGATCCGTCCGCTCGTCAGCCGCGAGGGATCGGTCAGCGGCAACCGCTCGGGCAACGCGGTGGTGGTGGCGGACTATGCCGACAACATCCGCCGCGTGCGCGACCTGCTTTCGCGCATCGACCGGGACAATGCCGCCACCCGCGTGATCGTGCTGAAGAATGCCGGCGCGCGCGACCTGGCGGCCTCTTTGCAGGCGCTGGTCGGCGGGGGGGCGGCCGCCGGGCAGGGCGGGCAGGCGGTGTCCGTGGTGGCGATCGACAGCTCCAACGCGATCGCGCTGCGCGGCGACCCGGCGACCGTGGCGCGGCTGGCCGGGATCGCACGCGATCTGGATACCCGCGCGGCCAGCGGCACCGAGATCCGTGTCGTGTTCCTCAACCATGCCGATGCGGCCAAGCTGCTGCCGGTGCTGCAACTGCTGGTGGGCCAGCAGGGGAGCGTCGTGCCGTCCGCCGCGCCCGCCGCCAACGCCGCCTCGATCGTGCCCGCCGGCCAGCGCGCGGTGGGCGGCGGCGCCACGCCGGAGCCGGCGGCTACACCCGCCGCCGCATCGTCGTCCGGCGGCGGGTCGGGCAATGGCCGCGCGCAGCCGGTGATCGCGCGGTACGAGGGGGCGAATGCGATCATCATCTCGGCCCCCGCCGATCTCCAGCGCACGCTGGGCGAGGTGATCCGCCAGCTCGATACGCGGCGCGAACAGGTGCTGGTCGAGGCGATCATCGTCGAGATATCGGACAGCGCCGCGCGCAACCTGGGTGTGCAGTTCCTGCTCGGCGGCCTGCCGGGGTCGGGCGTGCCGTTCGCCGCGACCAACTACAGCAATTCCGCGCCGAACATCCTGACGATCGCCGGCGCGATCGGCGCGCGCCAGCTGAACCAGACGACGACGACGGTGAACGGCAACACCACCGTGACGCAGACCAATAACGCGGTGAGCGACACGCTGGCCACGGCGGCGGTGAACTCGATCCTCGGGGCGGCGGGCGGTTTCGCCGGGTTCGCCGGCCGGCTGGGCAACGATGCGATCTTCGGCGCGATCATCAACGCGGTGAAATCGGATACGCAGTCGAACATCCTGTCCACCCCCTCGGTGATGACGCTGGACAATCAGGAGGCCAAGATCCTCGTCGGGCAGGAGATCCCGATCACCACCGGGCAGGCGCTGAGCAACAATTTCGACAACGCCTTCCGCACCGTGCAGCGCGAGAACGTGGGCGTGCAGCTGGAGGTGAAGCCGCAGATCAACGCGGGCGGCGCGATCAAGCTGTTCCTGCGGCAGGAGGTGTCGAGCATCGCCGGGCCGGTCTCGTCCGACAACAGCGATCTCATCATCAACAAGCGCGAGATCGAGACGACGGTGACGGTGGACGACGGCGAGATCATCGCGCTGGGCGGCCTGCTGGACGACAACGAGCGGCGGACGATCGAGAAGATCCCGCTGCTCGGCGACATTCCGGGGCTGGGCGAACTGTTCAAGTCGCGGTCGCGATCGCGCAACAAGACCAACCTGATGGTGTTCATCCGCCCCACCATCGTGCGCTCGGCGGACGAGGCGCGGGCGGTGGCGGCGCAACGCTACGGCTATGTGCGCGACATGCAGGCGGCGCAGCGGCCGGAGCGCGAGCCGACCATCGACGAGCTGGTGCGCGATTACATGGGCACCACCGCGCCGGGCGCGCCCGTGGCGAACGGACCGGGCGCCGACCCGGCGCCCCGGCTCGATCCGCCCGCGCGGCAGATCATCACGCCGCAGATGAAGTCCTCGACCGAGGTGATCCGGCCGGTGCCGCTGGCGCCATCGATGGTGCCGTCCCAGCCATGACGCACCGCGCGTGCCTTTACCGCGTCCGATCGTCCTGGCGGTCGGCATCGGCCGGCGCGGGACGCGACGGGGAAGGGGGCGCGTTGCGTTTCGGTGCCGGTGGGTGCGGCGGTGCGGCGGATGTCGGCGACAGCCGGGTGCGTTCCTTCGTCGGCCCGGCATGGCCGGTGACCCCCCGACACATCGCCGCACCGCTGCGTGGGCAGGTTGCGGCCGTGGCGGTGCCGGGCAGGCGGATCGGCATCCTGCCATGATCGCGCCCACATCGATCGGGCCCGACCTCAACGGGCCTGACGCGCCGCCGGCCGCGTCCCTTCCCGAAGCCCCGCCGGTGCTGCCCCTCGCCACCATTCCCTACGGTTTCGCCCGCAGGTTCGGCATGGCGGTCGTCGCGCTCGATCCGCTGACGGTGGCATGGCGCGAGGCCGCCGATCCGCGCCCGCTGTTGGAGGTGCGCCGCGTGCTCGGCCGTGCCTTCGCGGTGGAGCCGGTCAGCCCCGAGCGGTTCGACCGCATCCTTTCCGAACGCTATGCGATGGACGGGCAGGCGGCGGCGGATGCGGCCGGCTCGCTGGGGCTGGGCGACGAGCTGATGATGCTGGCGAGCGACCTGCCCTCCGCCGACGACCTGCTCGATTCGGCGGACGACGCGCCCGCCATCCGCCTCATCAACGGCATCATCGCCGATGCCGCGCGGCAGGGCGTGTCCGATATCCATATCGAGCCGTACGAGACCGGCCTCGTCGTGCGGATGCGGATCGACGGGGTGCTGCGCGAGACGCTGCGGATGCCGGCGCATGTCGCCCCGGTGGTCGTCAGCCGGGTGAAGGTGATGGCGCGGCTGGACATCGCCGAGCGCCGGGTGCCGCAGGACGGGCGCATCGGCCTGACGCTGGGCGGCAAGCTGCTCGACGTGCGCGTCTCCACGCTGCCCAGCCGCGCGGGCGAGCGGGTGGTGCTGCGCATCCTCGACAAGGACAATGCCGGCATCGATCTGGAGATGCTGGGAATGCCGCCGGCGATCGACGCCGTGTTCCGCGCCGCGCTGGCCGAGCCGAACGGCGTCGTGCTGGTCACGGGGCCGACCGGATCGGGCAAGACGACCTCGCTATATGCCGGCCTGCGCACGCTGAACGACGGCAGCCGCAACATCCTGACCGTGGAGGATCCGGTCGAATATGCGATCGACGGGGTGGGGCAGACGCAGGTGAACGCCAAGGTGGGCCTCACCTTCGCCACCGGCCTGCGCGCGATCCTGCGGCAGGATCCGGACGTGGTGATGATCGGCGAGATCCGCGACCGCGAGACGGCGGATATCGCGGTGCAGGCCTCGCTCACCGGGCATCTGGTACTCTCCACCGTCCACACCAACGATGCGCTGGGCGCGATCACGCGGATGCGCGACATGAAGGTGGAGCCGTTCCTGCTTGCCTCCACGCTGCGCGCGGTGATCGCGCAGCGGCTGGTGCGGCGGCTGTGCCCGCATTGCACCACCGCCGCGCCGGCCGGCCCGGCGGTGGCGGCACTGCTGGGGCTGGCGCCGACTGAGCCGGTCCACGCCGCGCGCGGGTGCGACAGCTGTGGCGGCAGCGGCTACAAGGGCCGCATCGGCGTGTTCGAGGCGGTGCGGATCGACGATACGATCCGCCGGATGATAAACGCCGACGCCGACGAGGACGCCATCGCCGCCCACGCCTTCGCACACACGCCCACGCTGGCGACGGCGGCGCGCGCGCTGGTGCGCGAGGGGATCACCACGCCGGAGGAAGCGGTGCGGATCACCCGGCGCGAAGGGGCGGCCGAGGCACCGACCGTCGAGGCGACCCATGCCTGAGCGTGATTGTCTCGTGTTCGATGTGGCTGGCCGGAAAGGGCGCGGTCGGCCGATCGCCGACATCGCTCGCCGATTGAGCCGGAACGGCGACGTGAGCCGCGTCTTCGCGTCGGCGGCGCGTGAGGGGATCACCATGCCCGAGGAAGCGCCGCGGATCTCCCGGCGCGAGGGCGTATCCGGGCCGGCGGTGATCGATGGCTGATTTCGACTATCTCGCGCTCGACGTCGCCGGCCGCGAGAAGCGCGGGCAGGTGAGCGCCGTCACCATCGAGGAGGCGCGCGCACGCCTGTCCGCCCGCAAACTCTACGTCGTGCGGATCGAGCCGGGCACCGGCGGCGCGCCCGCCGCCCCGGCGCTGCTCTCCCGCCGGATCACGTGGCGCAGGCGGCTGTCGGCCAAGCAACTGACGTTGTTCACCCGCCAACTCGCCACGCTGGCGCAGGTCAGCCCGCTCGAGGAGGCGCTGCGGACGATCGCGCGCCAGACCGAGCAGCCGCAGGTGGGTCAGGTGCTGGGGCAGGTCCATGCCGGCGTGGTCGAGGGGCGACGACTGTCGGAGGCGATGACGCGCGAGGCGACGAGCTTCCCGCCGCTGTACCGCGCGATGGTGGCGGCGGGCGAGGCATCGGGCACGCTGCCGTCGATCCTCGAACGACTGGCCGACCTGCAGGAACGGCAAGCCAAGGTACGCGGCAAGGTGATGACCGCGCTTGCTTATCCGATCGTGCTGGCGGTGGTGGCGATCGCGGTGGTGTTCGCGCTGATGGTGTTCGTGGTGCCGCAGGTGGTCGAGCAGTTCGATACGGTGGGGCAGACTTTGCCGCTGCTCACGCGGATCGTGATCGGCCTGTCGAACTTCCTCGTCGGCTGGTGGTGGGCGCTGGCGCTCGGCCTGATCGGCGCGGGGCTGCTGGGCTGGCGGGCGTTGCGCGATCCGGCGATCCGCCTGCGCTTCGATCGCGGGCTGCTGCGGCTGCCGTTGCTGGGCCGGCTGGTGCGCGATCTCCACGCCGCGCGTCTTTCCCGCACGCTGGCGACCATGGTGGCGAGCCGCCTGCCGCTGCTGGAAGGGCTTACGCTGACCGTCTCGACCGTGCACAACCGCGCGCTGCGGGTGGCGTCGGAGGGGCTGGTGGAGGCGATCCGGGGCGGCGGCAGCCTGTCGGCCGCGCTGCGCCGGGCCGGCGTGTTTCCGCCGCTGCTGGTGTATATGGCGGCATCGGGCGAGGCATCCGGCCAGCTCGATGCGATGCTGGAGCGTGCGGCGGATTACATGGAGCGCGAGTTCGACGCCTTCACCGCCACCGCGCTGTCGCTGCTGGAGCCGCTCATCATCGTGCTGATGGGGGGCATCGTGGCGCTGATCGTGCTGTCGATCCTGCTGCCCATCCTGCAACTCGATACGCTTGCCGGAGCCTGAGATATGAAGCTGCGCCGTCTCTTCCCTCGCGCGTCATCCCGGCGAATGCCGGGATCTCGTGCAACCAGCGACCGCCCTCTTCGACGAGATCCCGGCGTGCGCCGGGATGACGAGGGGCGGCGGCGCGCCGCCGAACATGGCTTCACACCCCCTCAGCGCGCCGCCGAACACGGCTTCACGCTGGTCGAACTGATGGTGGTGATCGTCATCATCGGGTTGCTCACCACCATCGTCGTCGTCAACGTGCTGCCCAGCCAGGACAAGGCGCGGGTGGAAAAGGCCAAGGCGGATATCGCGCTGCTGGAGCAGGCGGCCGAGATGTACCGGCTGGACAATCTTGCCTACCCCTCGTCCGGCGACGGCTTGCAGGCGCTCGTCAGCGCGCCGGCGGGGGCGGAAGGGCGCTATCGCCCGGGCGGCTACATCCGCAAGCTGCCCGAGGATCCATGGGGCAACCCCTATCATTATGCCGCGCCGGGCAAGCATGGTGCGGTCGACATCTACAGCTATGGCGCGGACGGGCGCGAGGGCGGCGAAGGCAACGATGCCGACATCGGCAACTGGAAATAGGCGGACCAGCCTTCCCGACCTGCGGCGACGCGCCGGCGGGCGCCTCGCCGGGCATCGCCACGCGGCCGGCACTTTGATTCCGTGCGCCCCTGCCGGCCTAGCGGCGCGACGCCCCGCCCGGCACGGCCTTGCCTTCCGGCGACGCGCCGCCGAGCACGGCTCCGCATTCTCGAAACGTTCCGCCGAGCACGGCTTCGCATTCCTGAAACATTCCGCCGAACACGGCTTCACGCTGGTCGAGCTGATGGTGGTACTGGCGATCATCGGCATCGTCTCCGGTGCGGTGGTGCTGGCGATGCCCGATCCGCGCGGCGATCTGCGCCACGATGCCGAGCGGTTCGCCGCTCGCGCGCGCGCCGCGCAGGACAAGGCGGTGATCGAGGCGAGCGACATCGGCCTGCTCGTGTCCAGCGACGGCTACGGTTTCGAGCGGCGCGACCATGGCCGCTGGCGGCTGCTCACCGAAAAGCCGTTCGAGCAGCGCCGCTGGGCGCAGGGCGCCACCGCGCTGGTAGGCGAGGCGGGGCAGGCGCGCGCGCTGTTCGACCCGACCGGCATCGTCGAGCCACTGGACGTGACGCTGGTGCGCGATGCGACGCGGGTGCGCGTGCGGATCGGCGCGGACGGGACGATCGATGTCACGGGCTGACCTTTCCCCGAGCGCAGTCGAGGGCGCGCGCGCGGGGCGGGTGTCTCGACTTCGCTCGACACAGGGGCAGCGGCAATCAGGCTTCACGCTGATCGAGATGATGGTCGCGCTCGCCATCTTCAGCCTCGCCGCGCTGGCGCTGCTGCGGCTGGAAGGGGCGACGGTGGCGCAGACCGCCATCTTGGCCGATCGCACGATCGGCCAGATCGTCGCGCGCAACATCGCCGTGGAGGCGCTGACCGAGCGCGACGCCCCGCCGCGCGGCATCCTGACCGGCCAGGAACGGAACGCCGGGCGGACCTGGCTGTGGGTCCGCACCGTCACCCCCACGCCCGATCCGCGCGTGCGGCGGATCGACGTGTCCGTATCGGATGCCGCCGGCCAGCGCGCGGGCATGCTCACCGTGTTCCGGCTGTCGCTGACGTGAGGCGGGGGGATGCTCCGCCGTCGTCGTGCCGGCGCCGGGGCAGCGCGATCGAGGGGCGAGTGGTGAGCCGAGGGCGTGCCCTCTTGGCTGGTCGGTCCCCCGCCCATCATGGTCTTATCCGCTCGCATTCCGCCGAACACGGCTTCGCGTCTCGGCGTTACGCCGAACACGGCTTCACGTTGGTCGAACTGGTCGTCGCGCTGTTCGTCTTCGGGCTGCTCGCCTCGGCAGGCGTCGCGCTGCTCGGGTTCAGCGCGCGGGCGCAGGGGGCGGTGGCGGCGCGGCTGGACGAGATCGCCGCGATCCGCCGCGTTTCCGCGCTGATGACCGCCGATCTGGCGCAGGCGATCCCGCGCACCAGCCGCTCGGCCAGCGGCGCGCAGGAGGTGGCGTTCTTCGGCACGGCGGGGGGCACGTCCGATCCGGCTCTGGCCTTCATCCGGCGCGGATGGGAAAATCCGGGCGAACTGCCGCGCGCCTCGTTGCAGAAGGTGCAGTACCGGCTGGTGGACGACCGGCTCGAACGCCGCGTCGCGCCGATGCTCGACGGCGCCGACCCCGGCCCGCCCGCCACCATCGTACGCGGGGTGAAATCGATGACGCTGCGCTACCGCCTCGGCGGCGAGTGGCGCGATCGCTGGGATGCGACGCGCGCCGACGCGCTGCCCCGCGCGGTGGAGATGGTGCTCGATATCGACGGCATCGGCACCGTCCGCCAGGTCTTCCAGACCGGAACCGGCCTGTGAGGGTTCCCCCCGGCGAGCGTGGCGCGGCGCTGCTGGCGGTGCTGCTGCTGGTGGCGATCATGGCGGCGATCTCGGTGCTGGCGCTGGAGAAGCTGCGCCTCGCCACCAGCCTCGCCACCAACGGCGCGGCGCTCGATCAGGCACGCGCCTATGCCTTCGGCGCGGAGGCGCTGGCGCTGACGAAGGTGGGCCTGCTCGATGGCCGCGCGACCGGCACCACCACGCTGGCGGGCGGCTGGAACGGGCGCGTCACGCGGCTGCCGATCCCAAACGGCCTCGCCTCGATCCGCCTGCGCGACGGCGGCAACTGCTTCAACCTCAACAGCCTGGCGAGCGGCGTGGCGGCGGCGCAGCTGACGGTGCGGCCGGCCGGCGTCACCCAGTTCCTCGCGCTCTCGCGGCTGGTCGGCATCGCCGAGCCGGATGCGCGGCGGGTGGCGGCGGGGCTGGCCGACTGGCTGGACGCGAACAGCGTGCCCCTGCCCGACGGCGCAGAGGACAGCGCCTATCTGCGCGCGCAGCACCCCTATCGCACCGCCAACAATCTGCTGGCCGAGGTGAGCGAGCTGCGCGCCGTCTCGGGCGTGACGCGCGACATCTATCGCGCGTTGCGGCCGTGGGTGTGTGCGCTGCCGACGACCGATCTGTCGCCGCTGAACGTCAACACGCTGCTGCCCGAACAGGCGCCGCTGGTGGCGATGCTGCTGCCCGGCCTGCTCGATGTGGAGCGCGCCCGCCAGATGATCGTCCGCCGTCCGGCCGCCGGGTGGGAGAGCGTGTCCGCCTTCTGGGCCGAGCCGGCGCTGTCCGGCGTGACCCCGCAGGGCGAGGTGCTGGGCCAGCCGCAGGTCCGCACGCGCTGGTTCGCGCTCGATCTTGACGTGGAACTGGGTGGCGCGCAGGTGAACGAGACGGCCCTGATCGACGGGGCGCTGACGCCGGCGAAGCTCGTCGTGCGACGCTGGGGGATCGACGAATGAACCGGCACCGGCGGGCGGATCGCGGAGGCGCATGAGCGACGCCTTCCTCCTGCTGTTCATGGCCGATGGCGTGGCGCCGCCGCGCGGCTGGCTGCGGCTGCGGGAGGGGGCCGTCGTGGCGCGCGCCGGGGCCGGCGCGATCCCGTCGCCGGCCGGCGATGTCGAGAACGAGCGCATCGTGCTGGTGGTGCCGGGCGAGGACGTGGTGATCCACTGGATCGAACTGCCCGCGCTCGCCCCCGCGCAGGCCGCCGCCGCCGCCCGGCTGATGGCGGGCGAGGTGAGCGCGATGCCGCCCGAGCGGCTGCACGTGGCGCTGGGGGCGGCCACCGGGCCGTCTCGCGCGATGGCGCTCGTCTCGGTCGAGCGGATGGCGGCATGGCTGGTACAGGCGCAGGCGCTGGGCCTCGATCCCGATCGCATCGTGCCCGAACCGCTGCTGCTGTTGCCGCCCGAGGCCGGGGTGGTGCGCTGGACGCGAGACGGGCTGCACCTGCTGCGCGGCGATACGGTGGCGCTGGCGGCCGAGCCGGACCTCGCCGCGCTGCTGGTGACGGAGCCGCCGGTGCCGGTGGACGACGCCACGGTGGAGGCGGACCTCGCCACCGCCCTCGGCCGACTGCCGCTCGACCTGCGGCAGGGGCCGTTCGCGCGGCGCCGGCGCTGGCGGACGGACTGGGCGCTCGTGCGGCGGCTGGCGGCGCTGGGCGGGCTGATGCTGCTGGCGGTGCTGGCCGTGCAACTGGTGCTGATCCTGAAATACAGCCTCGCCGCCGACCGGCTGGAGCGGGAACTGGCGACGGTGGCGCGGGCCGCGTTGCCGCGTGTCGCCACGATCACCGATCCGCCGCAGCAGCTGGCCGGGCGGCTGGCCGAATTGCGCGGATCGGGCGCGGGGTTCAGCGCCAGCGCCGCCGTGGTGTTCGCCGCCGTGCGCGATACCGCCAACGTGGAGCTGGCGGCGCTTTCGTTCGACGATCAGGGCGTGCTGCGTGCCACCGCCACCGCCGCCAATCCTGCCGACATCGCGGCGCTCGCCCGGCGGATCGAGGCGGGCGGCTTTGCGGTGGAGAGCGGCGACGTGCGCCCCGGCGGCGGCCGCCAGATCGCCGAGCTGACGGTGCGGAGCCGATGATGACGCAGGTGCGGCTATGGTGGCGCCTGCGTTCGCCGCGTGAGCAGCGGATGCTGCTGGTGATGGCGGCGCTGGTCGGGATCACGCTGGCATGGCTGCTGGTGGTGCGCCCGGTGGACGACGGTCTGGCCGACGTGCGCGCCCGCCACGCCCGCGCCGTGCTCGATCTGGCCGCCGCGCGCGGGCAGGCGGAGCGCATCGCCGATCTGGAGAAGCGCGGTCCGCCGCCGCCCGAGGCACCGCTTGCCACCGCGATCGGCCAGCGCGCCGCCGCGGCGGGGTTCGCCACCGCGCGGATCATCCCCGATGGGGCGAACCGGGTTTCGGTCGCGATCGACGCGGCGCGCGCACAGGCGCTGTTCGGCTGGATCGCCGACCTGGAACGCCGCGACGGGCTGATCGTGGAGCGGCTGACCGCGCGTACCAACAGCGACGCCACGCTCGCCGCCGAGGCGACGTTGCGCCTGAGGAGCCGGTGATGCGCGTGCGGATGCCGATCGGGCGCAGCCTGTTCTTCGTTTCCGCGCTGGCACTGAGCCTTTTGCTGCTGCTGCCGTTGCGACTGGTGGCGGACTGGCTCGATGTGTCGGCGCTGGGGCTGTCGGCGCGCGAGGCGAGGGGCAGCGTGTGGTTCGGCCGGCTGGCCGAGGCGCGCATCGCCGGCGCGCCGTTGGGCGATCTGTCCGCCCGGCTCGATCCGCTGCCGCTGCTGGCGGGGCGCGCCCGCGTGGATCTGGCGCGCGAGGGGGATACGGCCGATCCTCTGGCCGGTGCCGTCACCGTCTCGCGTCATGGCATCGGGCTTGGCAACGTGACCGCGCGGGTGCCGCTGGGCCAGCGGTTCGCGCCGCTGCCACTGGCGGCGATCGAACTGGGGGGCGTCAGCGTCTCGTTCCATGACGGGCTGTGCGACCGGGCCGACGGGCTGGTGAAGGCGCGGATCGAGGGCGCGCCCGCCGCGCTGGCGCTGCCCGGCGGGTTGAGCGGGGCGGTGCGCTGCGACGGCGGCGCGCTGCTGCTGCCGCTGGTCGGGCAGAGCGGGATGGAGCGGCTGACCCTGCGCATCGCCGCCGATGGCGCCTACCGCGCCGATCTCGCGATCCGCCCGACCACGATCGCGGCGCGCGATGCGCTGGCGGCGGCGGGCCTTGCCCCGGTGGCGGGGGGCTATGGCCTGACCGTGACGGGGCGGTGGTGAGGCGGGCGGGGCATATCGTCGCGCGTCGGGTGGCACGCGGCCTGCCGATCGTGACGCTGCTGCTGGCGTCCGCCGGTTGCGGCGGCGGGGGCGCCCGGCCTGTGGCCGCAGCGGCGGTATCGGATGGCATCCCGCTCGGTGCCTTGCCGCGACAGGCGCTGGGAACGGGGCAATGCGGGCTGTTCTTGTGGAAGCCTGGAGCTGGCGCGCGGCTGGTGCTGATGGCGAAATCCGGCCCGCCGCCGTTCGCCCGCCTGATCCTCGACGGCCGCACGCTCGATCTGCCGCGCCTCGGCGGGGATGCGCCGGCCGATGCCACCGCCGATGTCACCCCCCGCTACGGCGATGGACAAACCACCGCCGCGCTGGACCTGACAATCGAGCCGCGCCGGGGGTTGAGCGACGGTGCCGTGGCACACGGATCGCTGCGGATCGAACGGGCGGGGGGCGAGGGCTTCGTCGTGCCGGTGTCGGGTCTGCTGGGTTGTGGCTGAGACGAACGGGAGTCGATCGACGGGCTGGCGAAACGGCACAAACCGCGTTTAATAAGGGGGACGATCCCCGTGCCGGCACGAGTCGCGGGGGATGCTTTGCGAGCGATCGACGAAGCCGTGACGCTGAATGCGAAAAGGTGCCGATATGCTGGTCGTGATTTATGCGCCGCCCGATGCGCGTGCGATGGGCCCGGTCGCAGTGTTCGAGCTGCTGGCTGCTGCTAACACATTGACGACGGCGAACCCGCGCTACGAGGTGCGGCTGGTGACCGACCGGGCCGAGCCGCTGCCGACCACCTCCGGCGCGCGGCTGATGCCGGACATGGCGATCGGCGACTGCACGATGCAGGCCGACATGCTGATCGTCGCGGCGGGGCGCGATCAGGCGACCGCCCCCGATCCGGCGGTGGTGGAGTGGCTGCGCGGGCAGGTGCGCGGAGCTCAGCGCTATGGCTCGATCGGTAACGGCGCCTTCTATCTCGGGGCGGCCGGCCTGCTGGATGGCAAGCGGGTGGCGGTACATCAGGAACATGCCGATGCGCTGGTGGCCCGCTTCCCGGCGGCGCTGGTGGAGCGCGACAGCATCTACGTGCGCGACGACGGGCTGTTCAGCTGCGCCGGCGGCATGGCGACCGCCGACCTGCTGCTGGCGCTGATCGAGGAAGATCATGGCCGCGAGGTGGCGCTTCGGCTGGCGCGGCGGTTCGTGATGTTCATGAAACGATCGGGCGGGCAGGCGCAGGTGAGCAACCTTCTCTCCACCCAGACGGCCACGCGCGATCCGATCCAGCGCGTGCAGCAGCATATCTACGACAACCCGACCGGCGATCTGTCGGTCGCCGCGCTGGCGGCGGTGGCGGCGATGAGCCCGCGCAACTTCACCCGCGTGTTCCGGCAGCAGACCGGGCTGCGGCCGACCGACTTCATCGAGCGAGGGCGGGTAAACTTCGCCAAGCATCTGATGGAGGAGAGCGCCTATTCGCCGCAGCAGATCGCCCGGCTGGCGGGGTTTTCCGGCTCGGAGGCGGCGCGGCGTGCCTTCCGCCGGCAGACGGGCGAGACGATGAACGACTATCGCGCCACCCTGCCGCCCCGCGCGCCGGAGCCGAACCGGGGCTGACCGGTCGGGGATCGTACCGGACAGGATAAAGGCCCGTATCGAAGGGCGAACCTTCGATACGGGCCTTTATCATCCCCGAGGCGCCCCGCGCCCCGGCGCGACCGACTTACCGGCCGCCGGTGCGGCGCACGGTGCCGGCGTGCTTGCCGACGGCACCGTTGTTGCCACGACGGCGCGGCGCATAGGTACGCTCGCCGGGTGCGCGATCGCCGCTGCGGTGGCCGCCGCGATCGCCTTCGCGGCGCGCTGGGCGTTCGTCCACGGTCGGCTTGGGCAGCTTGGCCTTCTCCGCCAGGAAGTTTTCCGGCAGCGGCACGACGTCCAGCTTCACCTTCGTCAGCTTCTCGATGCTGCGCAGGTACGGCTTTTCATCGTCCGCCACGAAGGCGATGGCGATGCCGCTCGCCCCGGCGCGCGCGGTGCGGCCGATGCGGTGGACATACTGTTCCGCCACGTTCGGCAGCTCGAAGTTGAACACGTGGCTCACGCCGCCTACGTCGATGCCGCGCGCGGCGATATCGGTAGCGACGAGGATCTTGATCTCGCCGGTGCGGAACATGCCGAGCGCGCGTTCGCGCTGCGGCTGGCTCTTGTTGCCGTGGATCGCCATCGCGGCGATGCCGGCGGCGTTCAGGTTCTTCACGATCCGGTCCGCGCCATGCTTGGTACGCGAAAACACGAGCGCGCGTTCGATCGGCTCGGAACGCAGCTTCATCGTCAGCAGCGCCTGCTTCTCACCGGCGTTGCAGAAGGTGACGAACTGCTCGACCCGCTCGGCGGTGGTGGCGGCGGGCGCCACCGACACCTTGATCGGATCGGTGAGGAAGCGATCGCCCAGCTCGGCGATCGCCTTGGGCATGGTGGCCGAGAAGAACAGGCTCTGGCGCTTCTTCGGCAGCATCGTGTCGATGCGCTTCAGGGCGTGGATGAAGCCGAGGTCGAGCATCTGGTCGGCTTCGTCGAGCACGAAGATCTCGACATGTTTCAGGCTCAGCGCACGCTGGTCGATCAGGTCGAGCAGACGGCCGGGGGTGGCGACGAGGATGTCGACGCCGCCGGAAAGCTGGCGGATCTGCTTGCCGATCGGCACGCCGCCGAAGACGGTGGCGACCGTGAGGCGGAGGAACTTGCCATAGTCGACGAACGACTGGGCGATCTGGCTGGCCAGCTCGCGCGTCGGCGACAGGATGAGCATCCGGCAGCCGCCCGGCGGGCGATGCTTGAGATTGTCGCTGAGGTAATGGAGCGAGGGCAGCGCGAAGGCGGCCGTCTTGCCGGTGCCGGTCTGCGCGATGCCGCACAGGTCGCGGCCCTGCAACAGCGAGGGGATGGCCTGTACCTGGATCGGCGTCGGCACGTCATAGCCCTTGGCGGCAAGCGCGCGCTGGATCGGCTCGGCCAGGCCGAGGTCGGAGAATTTGGTCATGAAAATCTTTCGCGGATATGCGTTCGGCGCGGCATCCGGGAAAAGGGTGCGCCGCCGAGCGGGTTCGTATGTGACGACCCGCGTGAATGGGGAAGCCCTGGGCTTGGTGGCGTCCGAGGGTAGAGCCGGCCCGCCATGTGGAGGCGACGGGAGATCACGCTGCTCAGGTCCGGATGATCGCACGGATGCGGCATCGACGCTGGCGGCCATATGGCAGAAACCCCTGCCCGGCGCAAGGGGCGATGTGCGCCGATCAAGCCTCTTGATCTGCCTTCCCGCGCGCGCCACATGCGGGCCATGCTGATAGAAACCGAAACCACGCCGAACCCGGCCACCCTGAAGTTCCTGCCGGGGCAGGTGGTGATGGCCAGCGGCACGCGCGACTTCGCCGACCCGGAGGAGGCCGACGCCTCGCCGCTGGCGGCCGCGCTGTTCAGCCTGGGTGACGTGACCGGCGTGTTCTTCGGCCGCGACTTCGTGTCCGTCACGATTGCGCCCGGTGGGGACTGGGCCGATGCCCGGCCACAGGTGCTCGGCATCCTGCTCGATCATTTCTCCAGCGCGGCGCCGTTGTTCAATGCCGCGAGCGCCGCCGGAATCAACATCCCGGCCGACGTGAACGACGATCCCGCCGACGCCGACATCGTCGAGCAGATCAAGGATCTGATCGAAACGCGGGTGCGCCCGGCGGTGGCGCGTGACGGTGGCGACATCGTGTATCGCGGGTTCGACAAGGGCACCGTCTATCTGGCGATGCACGGTGCATGCGCCGGCTGCCCGTCGTCGTCCGCCACGCTGAAGCAGGGCATCGAGACGCTGCTCAAGCATTATGTGCCCGAAGTGACGGAAGTCCGCGCGGCCTGATCCCCTTCATCCCCTGCCAAGGCACCGAACGTATGGCGATATTGTCCGACGAAGGTCTCGACCTGATCTTCCGCAAGGCCCGCAGCTACAACGGATATCAGGACCGGCCCGTCTCGCCGCACCAGTTGCGCGCGATCTGGGACCTGATGAAGTGGGGGCCGACATCGGCCAACATGCTGCCCGCGCGGATCGTATGGTGCGTCAGCGACGAGTCGAGGGCGAAGCTGGCCGCGCTGTCTTCCGGCACCAATGGGCCGAAGATATTGCAGGCGCCGGTCACGGCGATCATCGCGTCCGACTTCGAATTCTACGATCAGCTGCCCAAAACCTTCCCGCATACCGATGCGCGTAGCTGGTTCATGCTGCCGGACGGCACGCCCAACGCGCCTTCGGTGGAGGATGCCGCATTCCGCAACAGCACGTTGCAGGGCGCCTATTTCATCATCGCGGCGCGTGCGCTGGGGCTGGATACCGGGCCGATGTCCGGTATCGACAAGGCGGCGATCGATGCCGAGTTCTTCGCCGGCACCGCCTATCGCACCAATTTCGTCTCGACGCTGGGCTATGGTGATCCGGCGACGATCTTCGAGCGGCTGCCCCGGCTCGATTTCGACGAGGTCAACCGGATCGTCTGAGGCGGCCCGTGGAACTGGTCATCGATACGGCGACGGCCGCCTGCTCGGTCGCGCTGATCGATGACGGTCGGATCGTGGCGGAACGCCACGAGGTCGTCGGGCGCGGCCACGCCGAGCGGCTGGTGCCGCAGATCGCCGAGCTGACGGAAGCGACACCGGCCTGCACGCTGGTGCGGGTCGACTGCGGTCCGGGCAGCTTTACCGGCGTGCGCGTCGGGCTGGCGGCGGCGCGTGCGCTGGGGCTGGCGTGGGGCGTGCCGGTGCGTGGCTATACATCCACCGCCTTGCTCGCCGTCAGTGCCTTCGCGCGCGAGGACGCGCTCGATGCCGTCTGCGTGGCGCTGATCGGGGGGCATGGCGAGATGTTCGTCCAGCGGTTTGCGCGTTCTCCGTTCGCCGCCATCACCCCGCTGGCCTCGCTGTTACCCGCCGATGCGGCGCTCTCGCCCGAGCCGCTCGTGATCGGTTCCGCCGCCGCCGCGCTGGTCGCCGCACGGGGGTGGGGCGAGGCGCGCGAGGATCTGCCGCGCGCCGCCGATGCGCGATTGCTGCCCCCGCCGTGGGGCGATCTGCCGCCCAGCCCGATCTACGGCCGCGCGCCCGATGCCAAGCTGCCCGGTGCGGCATGAGCGGGGGGACGGACGACGGACGCGCCGACAGCGATCTGGCGATCACCCCGGCGCTGGCGGGTGACATCGACCCGGTGATGACGGTGATGGCCGACGCCTTCGATCCGGCTTTCGGCGAGGCATGGAACGCGGCGCAGTGCCTCGGCATCCTGAACCTGCCCGGTGTGTGGATGCTGCTGGCGCGCCACGGGGGGCAGCCTGCCGGCTTCGCGCTGGCCCGCATCGTGCTGGACGAGGCCGAACTGCTGCTGATCGGGGTGCGCCCGGCCTTCCGGCGCCACGGCATCGGATCGGCCCTGCTCGACCGGGTGAAACAGGAGGCGCAGGCGCGGGGCGGTGCCCGGCTTCACCTGGAGGTGCGTGACGGCAATCCGGCGCTGCACCTTTACCATCAGCGCGGTTTCGCCCGGACCGGCTGCCGCCCCGGCTACTATCGGGGCGCCGACGGGCGGTCGTTCGACGCGCTTAGCCTGTCGACCGGGCTTGATCCCGCAACGGCCTGAACATTCGGCGCCCCTTTGCGCTTGTAAAACCAAAATGGACCAAACATGAGGGCGCGAGCGCGGCCCTTCCGATCGCGCCGATAATAGCAACAGGGTTCGCACTCATGCCAGACGCAACGATACAAGCCGAATCACTCATGGCGCTTACTGCCGATATCGTCTCTGCCCACGTCAGCAACAACACCGTTACGGTGGGCGACATACCTCTGTTGATCCGGAACGTGCATCAGGCGCTCAACGGTCTGGGCGGCGAGACGGAGAAGGTGGCGCAGCAGGAGCCGGCGGTTTCGATCCGTTCGTCGATCAAGGGCGAGTATATCGTCTGCCTCGAGGACGGCAAGAGGCTCAAGATGCTCAAGCGCCACCTGATGACGCATTATCAGATGACGCCGGAACAGTATCGCGCCAAGTGGAAACTGCCCGCCGACTATCCGATGGTCGCGCCCAACTATGCCGAGCAGCGTCGCGCGCTCGCCAAGAAGATCGGCCTCGGCACCCAGCGCCGCCGCTCCTGACGCCTCCGCCGGTACGGCATGGCCGTGCCGGCGGCCGCCGGACGCAAATAACCCGCGAAGCGCCTTTTCGCGGGTGCGGAAAATGACTAGGCCTGCCCCATCCGGCGCCCCTGGCGCCCCAGCGGATAGGAAAATCATGCCGCGCAAGATCGACGTAGAGGCGCTGTGCGCCGAAAAGGGCCTGCGCATCACCGAGCAGCGGCGCGTGATCGCCCGCGTGCTCTCGACCGCCGAGGATCATCCGGACGTGGAGGCGCTGCACGCGCGTGCCGCCGCGATCGATCCCGGCATCTCGATCGCCACCGTCTATCGCACGGTGCGCCTGTTCGAGGAGGCCGGCATTCTCGAACGGCACGATTTCGGCGATGGCCGCGCGCGGTACGAGGCGGCGGCCGATGCCCACCACGACCATCTGATCGACGTGGAGACCGGCCGCGTGATCGAGTTCGTCGACCCGGAGCTTGAGGAACTGCAGCGTCGCATCGCGGCGAAGCTGGGCTTCCGTCTGGTCGATCACCGGATGGAATTGTACGGCGTCGCGATCGATCGGCCGGTCTGAGGCGGCCGGCCGTGGCGATGCGGTTGTGGCTGCGGCTGGCGCGGACGGCGGGCGTGCTCGCTGCCGCGCTGCCGGGCCACGCGCTGGATCGCGCGCGCGGCCGCCCCTCCCGGCAGGTGCGCCGCTTCCTGGGTCGCGCGGGCCACGCCTTCGGGCTGCGCGTGACGGTGGCGGGCGAACCGCTCGACCGCGACGTGCTGTATCTCGCCAACCACGTCTCGTGGCTCGACATCCTTGCACTGGGCGGGGCGACGGGCGCGGCGTTCGTCTCGAAGGACGACGTGGAGGGCTGGCCGGTGGTCGGCTGGCTGGCGCGGCAGGGCGGCACGATCTTCATCCACCGCCAGAGCCGCGCCGCCGTGCGGGGCCAGGCCGATGCGCTGGCGACGGCGCTGGCCGGTGGCCGGCCGGTGGCGCTGTTTCCCGAGGGGACGACAGGCAACGGCACCGCGCTGCTGCCGTTCCGCGCCTCGCTGCTGGCGGCGGTGGAGGCGGCACCGCCGGGGCTGCGCGTGCAGCCGGTGGCGATCGATTACGGCCCGGCCGCGCGCAAGATCGCGTGGACCGGCAACGAGGGCACCGGCGGCAATGCGAAACGGGTAGGGGGGCGGCCCGGTCCGCTGCCCGTCACGCTTCGCTTTCTGTCGCCGATCGACCCGGTACGGGCCGGCGGTCGCAAGGCGATCGCGGCGGCGGCGCGCGATGCGATCGGGGCGGCGCTTTCCGCCTCGGGCACGATCGACTATAGGCCCGCGCCATGACCCGCACCTCTCCCCGTCCTGCCCCCAAGAGTTTCCACGTCAAATCCTTCGGCTGCCAGATGAACGCCTATGACGGCGCGCGGATGGCCGAGCTGCTGGAGGCGCAGGGCATGACGGCGGCGGACGGATCGGGCGAGGCCGATCTGGTCGTGCTCAATACCTGCCACATCCGTGAGAAGGCGGCGGAGAAGGTCTATTCCGATATCGGCCGGCTGAAGCGCGCCGACGGCAGCCGCCCGATGATCGCGGTGGCCGGCTGCGTGGCACAGGCCGAGGGGGCGGAGATCCCGCGTCGCGCGCCGAGCGTGGATATCGTCGTCGGCCCGCAGGCGTATCACAATCTGCCCGCGCTGATCGAACAGGCGCGCGAGGGCCGGGCGCTCGATACCGACATGCCGGTGCTGTCCAAGTTCGGCAGCCTGCCCAGGCGGCGCGCGCAGGGGGCGAGCGCGTTCCTGACCGTGCAGGAGGGGTGCGACAAGTTCTGCACCTATTGCGTGGTGCCCTATACGCGCGGCGCCGAGGTGTCGCGCCCGTGGGGCGACGTGATCGATGAGGCGAAGGCGCTGGCCGATGCCGGCGCGCGCGAGATCAGCCTGCTCGGGCAGAACGTGAATGCGTGGGAGGGCGTGGACGACAAGGGCCGCGCACAGGGGCTGGACGGGCTGATCCGCGCGCTCGACCGTATCCCCGGCATCGCCCGCATCCGCTACATGACGAGCCACCCCAACGACATGCGCGACGGGCTGATCGCGGCGCATGGCGAGGTGGAGAGCCTGATGCCGTTCCTCCACCTGCCGGTGCAGTCGGGCAGCGACCGCATCCTGAAGGCGATGAACCGCAGTCACACCGCCGCCGGCTACCTCCGTTTGATCGAGCGGGTGCGGGCGGTGCGGGCCGATATCGCCATCTCGGGCGATTTCATCGTCGGCTTCCCCGGCGAGACGGAGGCCGATTTCGCCGAGACGCTGGCGCTGGTGGAGGAGGTGCGCCACGCGCAGGCGTTCAGCTTCAAATATTCGCCGCGCCCCGGCACGCCGGCCGCCACCATGACCGATCAGGTGCCGCCCGCCGTGATGGACGAGCGGCTCCAGCGGTTGCAGGCGCTGATCGGGGCGCAGGCGCACGCCTTCAACCGCGCGAGCGAGGGGCTGGTGATGCCCGTGCTGATCGAGCGGAACGGCAAGAAGCCGGGGCAGCGGCTGGGCAAGTCACCGTGGCTGCAATCGGTGCTGGTGGACAGCGACGTGGCCCTCGGCACGATCCTGGACGTGGCGATTGTCTCGGGCGGGCCGAACAGCCTGCAGGGCGTGGTGGCGCAGGCGGCGGCCGCCTGAGGGCACCGCCGATCGCATCAAATCGCCAAGGCCATATTGCCCCGCGCGCATCGACACGCCACCTTGGCGCTTGCGAATCCCGTCTCCTGCGGGAAACGCGGTGACGGAGGTTTATGTCGCGTAAGCCAGTGCAAGCTCAGGTCGGGGATCGTGCCCGGCTCGAAATCCTGTTCGACAAGCCGCAGCTGATCGGCAAACTGTTCGGCGAGTATGATCGCAACCTCGTGGCGATCGAGAACCGGCTCGGCGTCTACATCGCCGCGCGCGGCAACAAGATCCAGATCGAGGGGCTGGCCGAGCAGGCCGCCCGCGCCCGCGAGGTGCTGACCGGCCTCTACAACCGGCTGGTGCAGGGGCAGGAACTTGATACCGGCGCGGTGGAGGCGGTGATCGCCATGTCGGCCGAGCCGGTGCTCGACGGCATCATCCGCGCCGACGTGAGCCAGCCGCCGAGCGTGATGATCCGCACCCGCAAGAAGACGATCGTGCCGCGCTCCGCCACGCAGATCCGCTACATGGAGGCGCTGGCGAGCGCCGACATCATCTTCGCGCTCGGGCCGGCGGGTACGGGCAAGACGTATCTGGCAGTGGCGCAGGCGGTGCAGATGCTGATCCAGGGGCAGGTGGATCGCCTGATCCTCAGCCGCCCGGCGGTGGAGGCGGGCGAGCGGCTCGGCTTCCTGCCCGGCGACATGAAGGAGAAGGTCGACCCCTATCTCCGCCCCTTGTACGACGCGCTGTACGACATGCTGCCCGCCGAGCAGGTGGAGCGGCGGATCACATCGGGCGAGATCGAGATCGCGCCGCTCGCCTTCATGCGCGGGCGCACGCTGGGCGACGCCTTCATCATCCTCGACGAGGCGCAGAACACCACGGTGGCGCAGATGAAGATGTTCCTCACCCGCTTCGGCATGAACAGCCGGATGGTGGTGTGCGGCGATCCCAAGCAGGTCGATCTGCCGCAGCCCGGCGTCTCGGGCCTCGCCGATGCGGTGGGGAGGCTGGAGGGCGTGGACGGCATGGCGACGGTCCGCTTCAACGCGGCCGACGTCGTGCGCCACCCGATCGTGGGCCGGATCGTGGAAGCCTATGAGGGCAAGGATGCCTGAGCATAACCGAACGGCGGGTGCCGCATGATCGACGTCGCGATCCAGGCCGTGCCGGTATGGGCCGGCGACGAGGCCGGGTGGGAGAAACTGGCGGGTGCCGCCGTGCTCGCCGCATTCCGCCACAGCCCCTATGCGCCGCTGGTCGATGCCGAGGTGGCGATCGAGGTGTCGGTGCGCTTCGCCGACGATGCAGAGGTGCAGACGCTGAACGCGGCTTATCGCGGCAAGGACAGGCCGACCAACGTGCTGTCCTTCCCGATGGTGCAGGCGGATCTGCTCGACGGCCTCGCCAATACCGATGACGGCGAGGTGCTCCTCGGTGACATCATCCTGGCCCACGGCGTCTGTGCGCGCGAGGCGGTGGAGAAGGGCGTGGCGACGGACATCCACGCCACCCACCTGATCGTCCACGGCACGCTCCACCTGCTCGGCTACGACCATGAGGAGGGCGATGCCGAAGCCGAGGCGATGGAGGCGGTAGAGCGCACCGCGCTCGCCTCGCTCGGCATCGCCGACCCCTATGTGGTGGAGGAGGCGTGAGGCGTGCCGCCCCACTCCGTTTCTGATCTCTCGACTCGGCTTCGCCCGCCCGCGTAGAAGGGGGCGGGGCAACACGAACAGGACACCATGCCAGACGATTCCAGTACCAGCGGCGACACCGGCGGGCGATTGTGGCGCGGCCTGCGCGGCCTGCTCTTCGGTGAGGACAGCGAGCCTTCGCTGCGCGACCAGATCGAGGAAGCGATCGAGGAGCATGAGGGCGACGCGCCGGCCAAGGGCGATCTCTCGCCGGTGGAGCGCACGATGCTGCGCAACCTGCTCCATTTCGGCGAGCGCACGGTGGGCGACATCGGCGTGCCGCGCGCCGACATCATCGCGGTGGCCGAGACGATCAGCTTCGCGGATCTTGTCGCCGCCTTCGCCGATGCGGGCCACAGCCGCCTGCCGGTGTATCGCGACAGCCTCGACAGCGTGACGGGCATGATCCACCTCAAGGACGTGTTCGCCATCCTCGCCGGCGGCGGGCCGCACCCGGAGACGCTGGAGGCGCTGGTTCGCCAGCCGCGCTACGTGCCCGAATCGATGGGCGTGCTGGACCTGCTGGCCGAGATGCGCGCCACCCGCACGCATCTGGCGATCGTGCTCGATGAATATTCGGGCACCGAGGGGCTGGTGACGATCGAGGATCTGGTCGAGGAGATCGTCGGCGAGATCGAGGACGAGCATGACGAGGAGGCCTGCGCCCTGCTGACCGCGCTGGACGACGGCATGTGGGATGCCGACGCCCGCGCCGAGCTGGAGGACGTGGCCGAGACGATCGACCCGCGACTTGCCGAGATCGAGGAGGATGTCGACACGTTGGGCGGCATGGCCTCGGTGCTGGCCGGGCATGTGCCGCAGATCGGCGAGATCGTGGAACACGCCAGTGGCTGGCGGCTCGAGATAACGGCTGGCGATGCCAAGCGCGTGACGCGGCTGCGGCTGCATCCGCCGGCCCCGGCCGTCGACCTGCTGAACGACGAGTGAGGGTGCGGTGAGAAGAAAACGGATCTTGATCCCGCTGGTGCTGATCGCGCTGGCGTTCGCGGCGTACTTCATCATCCGGGCGAGCGGGCAGGCCAAGCTGCCGCTCTCGGCGATGACCGGGCCGATCCGTGAGTTGCCGGAGCCCGATGCGCCGCTGGTGCCCGTCGTCAACGTGGCCCCGGCGATCGGCTGGAAAGCGGGCGAGACGCCGGTGGCGGCGCAGGGGCTGAAGGTGGACGCCTTTGCGGAAGGCCTCGACCATCCGCGCTGGTTGCTGCCGCTGCCCAACGGCGACGTGCTGGTGGCCGAATCGAACGCGCCGCCCAAGCAGACGACGCCGAGCCTGTTCGAGCGCGTGCAGTCGCTGGTGATGAAGCGCGCGGGCGCGGGTGCCGCCAGCCCGAACCGCATCGTGCTGCTGCGCGACACCGATGGCGACGGCGTGGCCGATGCCCGCACCGTGCTCGCCGCCGGGCTGGTCTCCCCCTACGGCATGGCGCTGGTGGGTGACCGACTGTACGTGGCCGAGGCCGACAAGCTGGTGCGCTACGCGTTCCGCCCGGGCCAGACGAGCGTGGCGAACCCGGTGAAGGTGACGGATCTGCCCGGCGGCCCGATCAACCACCACTGGACCAAGAACGTGCTGGCCAGCCCGGACGGCGCCAAGCTGTACGTCACCGTCGGCTCCAACTCGAACATCGGCGAGAACGGGATGGAGGCCGAGGACAGCCGCGCCGCCATCTGGGAAGTGGACACAGGCACCGGCACGCACCGCATCTACGCCTATGGCCTGCGCAATCCGAACGGGCTGGCGTGGGAGCCGGCGACGAAGATGCTGTGGACCGTGGTGAACGAGCGCGACGGCCTGGGGTCGGATATCGTGCCCGATTACCTGACCTCGGTGGACTTCGGCGGTTTCTACGGCTGGCCGTGGTATTATTGGGGCGGCTATATCGACAAGCGTGTCGATGGCCGTGACGATGACCAGCAGCAATATGTGATCCGCCCGGATTATGCGCTCGGTGCCCACACCGCCTCGCTGGGGCTGGCCTTCGCCAGCGGCGGGGGGCTTGGCCCGCGGTTCGCGCAAGGGGCGTTCATCGGCCAGCACGGCTCGTGGAACCGCAAGCCCAAGGCCGGGTACAAGGTGATCTTCGTGCCGTTCGCCAGGGGCAAGCCCGCGGGCAAGCCGGTGGACGTGCTGACCGGCTTCCTGAACGGCGACGAGGACGCGCACGGCCGGCCGGTCGGCGTGGCGGTCGACCGGGCGGGCGCGTTGCTGGTGGCGGACGATGTCGGCAACAAGGTGTGGCGGGTGACGGCGGGCTGAGCCACGGCCCACACTCCCCGCACGTTCCGCCCGCTTGCGCCTGCCCACGCCAGCGCCTAGCTGCGCCGGGCGGTGCCGGATGCCCGTACGGGAGGCGTGATGGCGCGGTTTGAACATGGCGGGCGGCAGGCGTGAGCCGGGGCGCGAGGGCGGCCTATTGGACCGCTGGCAAGCTGCGTTGGACGGCGCTCGGCGCGATCTCCGCGCTGGGCTTTGCCCCGTGGAATCTGTGGCCGGTGGCGTTGGCCGCTTTCGCACTGTTGATGCTCGGGCTGGCGCGGGTCGAACGGTTGCGGACGGCGCTGGCGATCGGCTGGTGGTTCGGCCTCGGCCATTTCGGCTTCGGGCTGAACTGGATCGCCACCGCCTTCACCTATCAGGCGGCGATGCCGGCGTGGCTCGGCTGGGTCGCGGTACTGCTGCTGTCTCTTTTCCTCGCGCTCTATCCGGCGGTGGCCGCCGGCCTCGCGTGGCGTTGGGGGCGGGGGGACAAGGTACGGCTGGTGCTGCTGTTCGCCGCCGCATGGATCGTCACCGAATGGCTGCGCGCCACGCTGTTCACCGGCTTCGCATGGAACCCGCTCGGCGTACTGTGGGTGCCGGTGCTGCCGGTGGCGGGGGCAGCGCGATGGATCGGCACCTATGGCCTCTCGGGTCTGTTCATCGTGGCGGCGGGGTTGCCGCTGATGCTGGTGGCGCGGCGCTGGGCGGCGGCGGGCGCGATCGCCGCCGGGCTGATCGCGGCGATGCGCAGATCCCCCAGCCGCAGCCCGGCCGCCAGCGCCAGATCGCGCAGCAGCGCCGCCGCACGCGGCGAATGGAGCAGCGCCACCGCGCCCGCCCGCAAGGCCGCGATCACCGGGGGATCGAGCGCGGCGACCGGATCGGCGCGATAGACGATCCGCGTCATCGTGCCGGGCAGGTCGAGCGGGCGGTGATCGGCCCCGGCCAGATGCAGCACCGGGCCGGTCCCGGCATCGCGGATCGCCCCGGCAAGCGCGGCGGCATCGGCATCGCCCGCGCGCACATCGGCGCACCCGGCATCACGGGCCGCGCGCGCGGTCGCTGCACCGACCGCCCACACCGGCAGGGCGCGGAACCCGGCCAGCGCCGGCCCGGCGTGGCGCGCGGCGTTGGCGCTCGTCATCACCACCGCCGCCACCGCATCGCGGGCAGGCGGCGTCCAGTCGAGCGGACGCACCGTGAACAGCGGCGTCATCACCGGGACGAAACCGAGCGCCGCCGCGCGCGCCGCCGTTTCGCTGGCGCCCGGCCGGGGCCGCAGGATCAGCAACATATGCGTCACGCCGGACCGTGGGAGTCCGCGCACGCCGCGAGGTGCGTCGCCGCCGCCGTGACGAGGCCTGTCCCGCGTCCGGGCCACGGCATCGGCAGCATAAAGGTCACGCCGGGCGGAGGCGACCAGCGGCAGCGACGGCCACGATCGTCAGCACATCCGGCAAGGGCGAGGTCGTGCCGATCGCGAAGGGCGGCATCGCCATGACGAAGCGGCCCGCCGCCGTCGCGCCGGTGCCCCCTCGCCACCACGAGACCGGCGCGCGTCACGCCGGGTCGGCGGGCGCCGGATCGCCGGACGCCGGGCCGGTGAACAGCGCCCGCAGCGCCGGGCTGGCGCGGCCGAGCAGATCCTGCGCCAGCGCGGCGGCGGCCTCGGGCCGGTCGGGCGGGAAACGTGCCTCGCCCGTCACGCACTCACCGCCGTCTTCCGACAATATCTCGGCGCGCAGCCGCATCGCCGCACCGTCGATCGTCGCCAGTGCCGCCACCGGTGATCGGCAATCCGCCCCCAGCGCCGCCAGCAGCGCGCGTTCGGCCAGCACGCAGCGGCTGGTGGCGACATCGTCGATCGCGGCGATGCGGTCGCGCACCGCGGTGTTCGCCGCCAGCGTCTCGATGCCCACCGCGCCCTGCGCCGGGGCGGGCAGCATCTCGGCGATCGGGATCGCCGCGCCGATCTCCGGCCGGCCCAGCCGGTCCAGCCCCGCCGCCGCCAGCAGCGTGGCATCCGCCTCGCCGAGGTTCAGCCGCGACAGGCGGGTATCGACGTTGCCGCGGAACAGCGTGATCGTCACGTCCGGCCGTTCCCGCCGCAACTGGGCGGAGCGGCGCGGCGAGGAGGTACCGATCACCGCGTGGTGGGGCAGCGCGGCGAGGCTCTCCGCGCCGATCAGCCGGTCCCGCACGTCGGCGCGCGGCAGCATCGCGGCGATGGCGATTTGCGGAGGGCGGATCGTCTCGACATCCTTCATCGAGTGGACCGCGAAATCGATCTCGCCCTCGATCAGCGCGCGATCCAGCTCCTTGGTCCACAGCGCCTTGCCGCCCACTTCGGCCAGCGCGCGATCCTGGATCCTGTCGCCGCTCGTCCTGATCGGCACGATCACGATATCGCCGTCGCGCCAGCCGTGCGCCGCGCGCAGGGCGGCCGCGACCATGCGGGCCTGGGTGAGTGCCAGCGGCGAACCGCGCGTACCGAGACGGAGAGGGAGACGCATGGGCGGTTGCCCTAACGCCATGCGCGGTGGCAGGGAAGCGGGCATGACCCTGATCCTCGGCCTCGAATCCTCCTGCGACGAGACGGCCGCCGCGCTGGTGACCGGCGACCGCCGCATCCTCGCCCACCGCCTCGCGGGGCAGGAGGCCGCGCATCGCCCCTATGGCGGCGTGGTGCCGGAGATCGCGGCGCGCGCGCATGTCGAGGTGCTGACCCCGCTGGTGGAACAGGCGCTGGCCGACGCCGGGGTGACGCTGGCGGACGTCGACGCCATCGCCGCCACCGCCGGGCCGGGGCTGATCGGCGGGGTGATGGTGGGGCTGGTGACGGGCAAGGCGCTGGCGCTGGCGGCGGGCAAGCCGCTGGTGGCGGTCAACCATCTGGAGGGGCATGCGCTGTCCCCGCGCCTCGCCGATCCGGCGCTGGCGTTTCCCTATCTGCTGCTGCTCGTCTCCGGCGGGCATTGCCAGCTGCTGTTCGTGGAGGGCGTCGGCCGCTACCGCCGGCTTGCCACCACGATCGACGACGCGGCGGGCGAGGCGTTCGACAAGACGGCAAAGCTGCTCGGCCTCGGCTTTCCCGGCGGGCCGGCCGTGGAGGCGGCGGCGCGGGCTGGCAATCCCCGCGCGGTGCCGCTGCCGCGCCCGCTGGTGGGCACGGCCGAGCCGCATTTCTCCTTCGCTGGCCTCAAGAGCGCGGTGCTGCGCGCGCGCGATGCCGGGGTCCATTCGGCCGGGGATATCGCGGCGTCGTTCCAGCAGGCGGTGGTCGATTGCCTGCTCGATCGCACCCGCCGCGCGCTGGCCGTGGCCGATGGTGCGACGGCGCTGGTGGTGGCCGGCGGCGTGGCGGCCAATGGCGCGGTCCGCGCGGCGCTGGCCGATCTGGCGCACGCGCACGGCCTGCCGTTCGTCGCGCCGCCGGGGTGGCTGTGCACCGACAATGCGGCGATGATCGCCTGGGCCGGGGCCGAACGCCTCGCCGCCGGGCTGACCGACGGGCTGGACGTGGCGGCGCGCGCGCGCTGGCCGCTGGACCCCACGGCGGAAAAGGCGCGCGGGGCGGGGGTGAAGGCATGAGCATCGGATCGATCGGCGTGATCGGCGCGGGCGCGTGGGGCACCGCGCTGGCGCAGACGGCGGCGGCGGGCGGCGAGCCCGTGCTGCTGTGGGCGCGCGAGGCCGAGGTGGTGGCGGCGGTGAACGACGATCATGCGAATCCGTTGTTCCTGCCGGGCGTGCCGCTCTCCCCCGCGATCCGCGCGACGGGCGCGCTGGCGGATCTGTCGGCGTGCGACGCGCTGCTCGTCGTCACCCCGGCGCAGCATCTGCGCGGGGTGCTGGCCGCGCTGCCGCCCGGCGATGCGCCGCTGGTGCTGTGCGCCAAGGGGATCGAGGCGGGCAGCGGCCGGCTGATGTCCGAGATCGCCGCCGACTTTCGGGGCGACGACGCCATCGCCGTCCTGTCCGGCCCCACCTTCGCGCACGAGGTGGGGGCGGGCCTGCCCACCGCCGTGACGCTCGCCTGTGCCGACGAAAGCGTGGGCGCGGCGCTGGCGGCGCGGCTCGCCCGCCCCGGCTTTCGCCCCTATCTCTCCACCGACGTGATCGGCGCGGAGATTGGGGGGGCGGTGAAGAACGTGCTCGCGATCGCCTGCGGCGTGGTGGAAGGGCGCGGTCTCGGCCAGAATGCGCGCGCGGCGCTCATCAGCCGGGGCTTCGCCGAGATGGTCCGCTTCGGCCGCGCGCGCGGCGCCCGCACGGAGACGCTGGCGGGGCTGGCGGGGCTGGGCGATCTGGTGCTCACCTGCTCGTCGACGAGTTCACGCAATTTCTCGCTGGGCCTCGGCCTCGGCCAGGGGCGAAGCGCGGCGGACCTGCTCGCCGATCGACGCACCGTGGCCGAAGGTGCCTTCACCGCCCCCGTGCTGCACGAGGCGGCGGCGGCGGCGGGCGTGGACATGCCGATCGTGGCGGGGGTGTGCGCGCTGCTCGGCGGCAGCGCCGCGGTGGACGACGTGGTCGAAGCGTTGCTCGCCCGGCCGCTGACGTACGAGGGCTGAACGCCGACGCGCTGCCGGGCGGAACGTAACCATAACAAAAGGCGAAGATTTCGCTTCCGTTGTCGGTGATGCGGACTCATGAAAGGGCGATGCCGATCCGCCCCGAGAATCGCTGGCTCTACCCGATCGACTGGGATCAGCTTTCCGGCACGGTGCGGTTCGGCCGGGCCGGTTCCCGCTGCGAGGCATGCGCGCGGCCGCATCTGAAGCGGGTGGCGCATCTGGGCGACGGGCGCTGGTGGGATACCGCCGTGGGATGCTGGCGAACCGGTCACGGCAGGCGCATCCGCCGGAAGGTCGCCTTCGCGCTGGAGAGCGTTCGCACGACCTATGTCGTGCTGGCCTGCGCGCATCTCGACCATGATCCCGGCAACAGCGCGCAGGACAATCTCAGGGCCTTGTGCCAGCGCTGCCACATGCTCAACGACGCGGCCGAACATCGCTGGCAACGCTGGTGGAACGGCTTCCGCCACCGCGCCCTGCGCGACCTGTATGAAGATCCCCGGATCACCCGCGAACGGATCGCCCATCGCGAGTAGCCGCTCGTGGGTTGGACGATGCCGCTGGAAGATGCCGCTAGAAGTCGACCGCGATGCCCTTCAGTTCCCAGTCCCCGTAGCGGGTGGGGTCCGATCCGTCCTTGCGGCCGCCATGCTCGGGCGCGATCGGCGTCGCTTCGGGCGCGGGCACCGGCGGGCTGGGCGAAAGGTGGGCGGGGGGCTTCACATGCGGTGGGCGCTGGCCGTTCATCGTTGGGTTCCCGTGACGATTGCGGAAAAGATCGCTGCTCCCCACATCGGTGGCAGGAGGCACGATGGCAAGATGAACGGTTTCAGGACGACGATGCTGCTGGCGGCGATGACCGCGCTGTTCATGGGCCTCGGCTTCACCTTCGGCGGGGCCACCGGCGCGATGCTCGCGCTGCTGGTGGCCGTGGGCATGAACCTGTTCACCTTCTGGAACGCCGACCGCATCGTGCTGAGGATGCACGATGCGCGCGAGGTGGATGTGCGCAACTGTCCCGAGTTCGTCGGCCTCGTCCACGATCTCGCCGGGCGCGCCGGGCTGCCGATGCCGAGGGTGTACGTGATCGACTCGCCTCACCCCAATGCCTTCGCCACCGGGCGCGACCCCGCCCATGCGGCGGTGGCGGCGACGACCGGGCTGCTCGCGATCCTCGACCGCGACGAGATTGCCGGCGTGATGGCGCACGAGCTGGGCCACGTCCGCAACCGCGACACGCTCGTCATGACGATGACCGCGACGATCGCGGGCGCCATCTCGATGCTGGCCAATTTCGGGCTCTTCTTCGGCCATGGCAGCGGCGATCGGTCGCAGAACATGCTCGCCTCGATTGCCGCCGTGCTGATCGCGCCGTTCGCCGCGATGATCGTGCAGATGGCGATCAGCCGCACCCGCGAATATGGCGCGGACCGCGCGGGCGCGGAGATTTCGGGCAAGCCGCACGCCCTCGCCTCCGCGCTGGCGAAGCTGGCCGAAGGGGCCGGCCGCGTGCCGAACCCGGTGGTGGAACGCAACCCGGCGGCGGCCGCGCTCTATATCGTACCGTCGCTGCGTGGGCGCGGTGGCGACGGCCTGTTTTCCACCCATCCCGATACCGCGAACCGGATCGCCGCGCTGCACGCCATCGCCGCCGAGATGGGGGTGAAGCCGCGCGTCGCCTCGGTGCCGCGGGCAGGGGCGGCGGTAGCGCGGGCGGGGGCCGTCCCCGTCACCCGGCGGCGGGCCAGCGCCCTCGATCCGCACCGGCGGGGTTGACCGGCGCGGGTTCGCCCGCCCGGATCATGCGCTCGCGGGCGGAGACAACATCCCCAGCCAGGCGACCAGCACGAGGATGGCGAGCGCGGCCGTCGTCTCGGCCAGAAGGCTGCGGCGCAATCCGGCCAGCGCGCGAACGGGGTCGTCCACGGTGGCGCGCAGGGCAGGGGTGTGGCGGAAGCGGTTGGCGGCGGCCAGCGCCAGCATCGCGGCGAACAGCGCCAGCTTGATGAGCAACAGCCGGCCGTAATCGTCCGTCACCAGTGCGGCGAGATGGTCCGGCCCCACCAGCACCCAGCCGTTGACGAGGCCGGTGCCCAGCAGCAGCAGCACCAGCAGCGTGCCGGTGGAGGCGAAGCCGTGCAGCACGCGTTGGGCCAGCACCGGATCGGGCGCGCGCGCGAAGGTGAAGCGGAGGAAGGCAGCGAGCGCGCCGATCCAAGCTCCGGCCGCCAGCAGGTGGGCGAGATCGGCGAGCAGATGCACCCAGCCGCGCACCCCCTCGTCCATCGCGCCGTGGCCGGTCCACGCGAGCGAGCCGAGCGCCACGGCTCCCGCCACCGCCAGCAGGCCGAACGCCGTGCGGGGGGCGCGGCCGCCAAGCGACGCGACCGGCAGCATCAGCGTCAGCGCCGCCATCCGGGCGGTCCATGCCGCACCGATCGCGGTGCCGTCGATCAGCAACGCCACCGTCTCGCCGGTGACGCCGGCAAGCGGGGTATCCCCCATCGAGGCCGCCAGCAGCGCCAGCCACAGCGCGGAAAACGCCAGCCCGGCCCCCGCCGCCGCCACGATGCCCACCCGGAAACGGAGCGCGGTGCCGACGACCCGCTCGCCCCCCCGCAGCGCCTGGAGGGCGAACAGGGGCAGGCCGAACGCCGCCGCCAGCACCGCATACAGCGCGAAGCGGACCGCGATCATCGCCGGATCGGCCATCGGTCTGCTTCCGCCCGCCCCTTACTTGACGGTGAAGCTGTAGCCGCCGTCGATCTTGTGCGTATCGGCCGAGACGACCTTGTAGCTCAGTTTGTACGTGCCGGCCGGCAGCGGGCGGGTGGGCGTGGTGACGAGGGTGAGGCCATCGGGCGCGACCATCGTCGTCTGCTTCACCTTCATCGGCTGGTGCGCGGCCATGCCCGGCATCCCCGTCATCATCAGATCGGCGGTGGAGAATTGCGGCACGAGCTTCTCGGTGAACTTCAGCTGGATCTTCGCCGGGGCGGGGCCGGCCGAATCCGCCGCCGGCAGCGCGCTCGCCAGCTTGGGGTGGGCCAGCGCCGGGGCGGTGGCGAGGGCGGCGACGAACAGCGCGGTCGTGATCCTGGCGAACATGCGTATCTCCTGAAACGGGCGGCGGCGTGCCGACTACCATGCCATACGCGTGGCCCTGCGCTATCCCTCGCATCGTCGTGCGGCGAGGGTTAGGATCGCGCCCTGCGTATCCAGTGCGACCCGCAACGAGGACGAGCCCGAGATGAACCGCGATCTGGATGCCACGCTGGCCCGCCTCGGCGCGCAGGCCGCCCCCCCCGGCACTGGCGGCGATCGACGCGGCGGTGTTCGCGCGGATCGATGCCGCGCCGCCCGCCGCGCCGCTGCGTGCGGGCGTGCTGGCGGCGGTGGGGGCCGTGGCGATCGGCGTGGCCAGCGCCGGCCTGGCGCCCGCCCCCGCGCAGGCGTCGCCCGTGCTGGACAGCGCCACCGCGCTCGCGCCGTCCACCCTGCTGTCCGGTCTGTTGCGATGAGGTGGCCGGGCTGGCTGGCGATCGCCGCGATCGCCTTTGCCGCCGCACTCGCCGGCGTGTTCCTCGGCCACCGGCTGATGATGCCGGCCCCGGCCGAGGGGGGCGAACTGCACGCGATGCTGCACGAGGAACTCGATCTCGATCCCGCCCAGCATCGCGCGATCGAGGCGCTGGAGGGCCGCTTCGCCATCCGTCGCCGCGCGCTGGAGCTGGAGATGCGCGCGGACAACGCCAGGCTGGCCGATGCGATCGCGGGCGAGCATCGCGCCGGGCCGGCGGTGCTGGCGGCGGTCGATGCCTCGCATCACGCGATGGGCGCGTTGCAGAAGGAGACGCTGACGCACCTGTTCGCCATGCGGGCCTTGTTGCGGCCCGATCAGGCGGCACGCTTCGACAAGGCGGTGACGAAGGCCCTGACCGCCAACGCTGCCGCCGACGCCCGGTAGCGTCGGCTTGAGCCTCGACCTCGACGCCTGCACCGATGGCGAGCTGGCCGCGCTGTCGCTGGCCGGGCGACGGGCGGCGTTCGCGGCGATCATGCGGCGGCATCGCGATCCGGTGTATCGCCTGATCCGGGGGCATATCGGCGAGGCCGAGGAGGCGCTGGACGTGACGCAGGAGACGTTCGTCGCCGCGTTCCGCAACCTTGCCCGTTACGACGGCGCACGACCGATGCGCGCATGGCTCGCCCGCATCGCGATCAACAAGAGCCGGGACTGGCAGCGGCGGCGGCGGGTGCGCGCCTTCTTCGGCCTGACCGGCGGCGACGACAATCGTGCGCTGGCCGAGGCAATGCCCGACGACGCACCCGGCGCCGACACCGCGGCGGCCGACCGGCAGGAGATGGCCCGCCTCAACACAGCCATCGCCGCGCTGCCGGCGACGCTGAAGGAGACGCTGCTGCTGCGCACCGTGGAGGGGCTGACCCAGGCCGAGGCGGCGGTGGCGCTAGGGGTAAGCGAGAAGGCGATCGAGACCCGGCTGTATCGCGCGCGGGGCAAGCTGGCCGAGGCGATGCGCTGAAAGGAGAAAGGGGGGAACTACGATCCGCCGCTGGGGCCGGTCAAGGCAAACGACTTTCCTGTATCCCGTCAGTCATGGCCACCGGCATGGCCCGTCATGTACGGATCACGAGCCGCTTCCGATGCTTCGCCGTCGCCTGTTCCGCCGTCGTCACTTCCCGTTTCCGCATGGCGACCCTGCATGGCGCGCATCGCCATGCGCGCTGTCGCCGGCCCCGGCGGTCAGGCCCGCGCCGTCGCGTGGGTTCGGCAGTGCTGCAGATATCCCGTCTCGTGACTGCCCGCGAGGGAGACGACGCTGTCCCACAGCCACGACGGGGCATCGATCTGGGCGGATCGGCCGGCGGCCAGGATCGCGCGCCATTCGTGCCTGGTGGCGGCATCCATCTGCCGGGCGTGCGCCTTGCCGACGACGAACGCCAGATAGCGCGCCGCGCGCGCCGCCTGCCGCTCGCTGAACTGGCCGACTTCCAGCTTCAGATCCTGCGGCGACAGCTCGCGCATGAACAGCGATCGATCAAGCAGCGTCACCGCCATCATCCGCGATCCCAGATGCGGTGAAAGCGCGCGGGCGGCGGCGACCACGCGCTCGGCGGGGTCGGCGGGCATGGCGGCATTGCGCGCCGCCGGCGCGACCGGCGCCACCGCCTCCTTCAGGTCGACGAGCGCATGATCCGACCGCCCCTTGCCGTTCTTCAATGCGACCAGCACGGCAAAGCGCATCAGGCCGAGCGAACTGCACCCCTTCATCCAGTAGGCCGCATCGACGAGCCGGACCGCCCGATCCGCCTCCCGGCGGTCCAGCGAGAGGACCATCCGCGCGACCGCCGGATCGTCGAACAACGTGACGAGCGCGTCGCGTTCCCGCGCGTCGAGTGCCCAGAACTTGCGACCGAGCGGGATGGTCGGCGCCGTATCCTCCAGCCTTTCCCGCGCCAGATGCCGCCAGCGCCGGCCGAGCGCGCGCCGCCGCACGCTGCGCACCGCGTCCGGCTCCGGCCCGGCGTCGTCCTCGGTCGGGTCGTCGATCGCCGTTTCGTAGCCCTCGATCATCTGCTCGATCATCCGCGCCGTCGTCACCCCCGACAGGTCGGAGCCGCGCGCTGCGGTGGCGAGCGACAGGCCGAGCCGGATCAGGTCGTGCGCCGGATTGCCGATCACCGCCTGATCGAGATCGCGTATCTGGATCTCGACCTGTCCCTGCGTGTTAGCGATCGGGCCGAGGTTGCCCAGGTGGCAGTCCCCGCAGATCCACACCGACGGCCCGTCGGGCAGGCGTCGTGCCGCCGGGGATGCTTCCAGCCATTCGTAGAACTGGGCCGTATTGCCCCGGACATAGGCGTGCGCCGAGCGTGCCATCTTCAGATGGCGGCTCGCCTCGAGATGGGCGAGGCGTTCTTCGGGTGTGGGCATCTTCATGGCGTCTTCATCCCCGTGTTCGGGCTACAAACGCGCGGAAGGCCATTGTGACGCAATGTTTCCATGCGTTTATGCGGAACCCCGGCACGCGGGGCGGCGATCCGCAACGCTTGAGCGGCCGCACGATCCGCGCCACAACGGGCCATGCTGATCCTCCTCGCCGCCGCCGCTGCCGCCATCCAGCCCGCTCCCTCGCCACAGCGCCTCAGGGCCGACGTCGCGGCGCTGGTGGGCTTCGGTACCCGCCACACCGCCTCGTCCGCCACCGATCCGCGGCGCGGCATCGGCGCCGCACGGACGTGGACGGCGGCGCAGTTCGAGCAGATCGGCCGCGGGTGTGGCGGCTGCATCCGGGTCGAGCGGATCGCCCGCCGCTTCACCGGCCCGCGCGCGCCGGACGGCGTCGTCGTCGAGGACGTGCTCGGCATCCAGCCCGGCCGCGATCCGAACCGTGTCGTCATCGTCGGCGCGCATATCGACAGCCGCGTCACCGACGTGATGGACGCGACCTCCGACGCCCCGGGCGCCAACGACGATGCGTCGGGCGTGGCGCTGGTGCTGGAGGCCGCGCGCGCGCTGTCGCAGCGGCGGTTCGATGCGACGATCGTGTACGCCGTCTTCTCGGGCGAGGAGCAGGGGCTGTGGGGCGCGACGCTCCTCGCCGACACCGCCAGAGCGCGCGGCTGGGACGTGACGGCGATGCTCAACAACGACATCGTCGGCAACACGGTGGGGCAGGGCGGCAAGCGCGAGGACGGCTATGTCCGGGTCTTCTCCGAGGGCATCCGCTCGTCGGAAGGCGAGGCGGCGCAGACGGCGCGACGCGGCAACGGCGGCGAGGACGACGGCCCCAGCCGCGCGCTCGCCAAGGCGATCGACGGCATCGCCGACGGCCTGCCCCGCAAGCTTGACGTGTTCCTCGACCGCCGTCCCGACCGCTTCGGCCGCGGCGGCGACCACGAGCCGTTCCTGAAGCTGGGCTACCCCGCCGTGCGCTTCTCGGTCGCCAACGAGGACTGGGACGCCCAGCATCAGGATCTGCGGCGCGAGGGCGGCGTCGCCTACGGCGACACGATCGACAGGATGGACTTCGCCTATCTGGCAAAGGTGACGGCGATCAATATCGCGACGCTCGCCCACCTGGCCGCCGCCCCCGCAGCACCCGCCACCGCGACGATCTCCGGCGCGCTGTCGCGCGACACCAAGGTCACCTGGACACCGTCGCCGGGCGCTGCCGGCTACCGCGTGCGCTGGCGCCGCAACGACAGGGCGGACTGGACCGGGCAGCGCGACGTGGCGGGCACCGCCACGGTGCTCGCGCAGACGCCGGTCGACGACAATTTCGTCGGGGTTTCCGCGCTGGCGGCGGACGGGTCGGAAAGCCTCGTCACCTTCGCGGGGCGCTGACCGCTCGACCACGCCTGGCGGCGACGGGAAGGTATCCGCCTCCCGAGCGGTGACGCATCGGGTTCTGCCGTCCGGGCAGCCGTCATAAGCCGGCCATACCCGGGAGCGGCATCGCTGCGGCATTCCGGAGGTCCGTCGACGCTGACATTGCGGCAGGAGATGACGCAACGGCGAGACGATCAATGTCCGATCCGCGCGAGAGGATGGATTGCCCCGAAACCCGATGGCGGATGCCGTCGCCCTATGTTGGACCGGGAACGGCAGGCCGCACGATCCGCCGGCATGGCCGATCGCGCACGTCGATAAATGGTACGTGGCGCACCATGAAAATAAAACCGCTCCCCCTTTCGGGAAAATGGCGAAGTATAATGCGCCAAAATTGGTTACTTTAAAGTAAACCTTCTGAGCCATTCGTGGCTCGGATAGTCCACCCTCAAATTGATTCCGTAATCGGAACGTGGCCGGCCAGAACGGCGCAGATATATTATCGTTCTTGAGCGCAAAACGATTCGCCCACGTAAAACGGGCGAACAGGATAGCCGATTGGCGAGGGAGCGAGCGGTGGACGTTCAGGTAATCTCCAAGGCGACTGGCAACGTGTCCCAAATGACGTCGGGCACCGTCAGCCTGAACGCCCCCAGCATTGTCCGCCCGGCTCTGACACGTGCCGAAATTGCCGGGTTCGAACGGCAGGAACACGACCTCGTCATCCGCCTTGCCAATGGCGAGCAGACGCGGATCGCGAATTTCTATCCGGGCGACGCCCCGATCGGCGTGAACGATCTCGTTCTGCGCGAAGGCGACGGCAGCCTCTGGCTCGCGCGTGTCGATGCCACGGCCCTGCGATTTTCGGCGATCCGCGATCTGGACGACCTGCTGGCCGGATCGGCGGCGGGCGGCGGGTCGTCGCTGGCGCTTCCGGTGGCGCTCCTCAGCGGCCTTGCCGCCGCGGGCGGCGTCGTCGCGGCGGCGAGCGCGGGAAGCGCCGAGAGCGACGACTCCGGCGAGGAGGATCCCGGTGACGGTGGTGACAGTCCTCCGATCATCCTCGATCCGGGGGCCGCGCCCGACCGGGATGCGCCGGATGCGCCGGACGTCATCGTCCGCGATGACGGCACGAGGCTCGACGGCAGTGGCGAACCGGGTGCCACCATCGCGGTGCTGAACGGGGACGGCACCGTCGTCGGCACCACCGTCGTCGAGGCGGACGGCACCTTCAGCGTGATCGTATCGCCCCGGGGCGGACGACCAGGAACTGACGGTGACGCAGGCCGATCCCGCCGGCAACGTATCGCCCGGCACGCTCGTCACGCTGCCGGACACCACCGCGCCCCTCGCGCCGGCCGCCAGCATCGACGCGACCGGGAGCATCGTCACCGGCGAGGGCGAAGCCGGGGCCTCGGTGATGGTCCGCGACGCGTCGGGGGCGGTGATCGGCACCGCCATCGTCGCGGCGGACGGCAGTTATTCCGTGGCGCTTTCACCCGTGCAGGCGAACGGCGGTACGCTGTCGGTCAGTCAGAGCGATACGGCGGGCAACACCTCGCCTACGACGACGCTTGCATCACCCGACATCACGGCGCCCGCCGCCCCGACGGCCGTGGTGGCCGGTGACGGCACGAGCGTGACGGGCGTCGGCGAAGCGGGCGCGCGCGTCACCGTCGTCAATGGCGACGGATCGCCGATCGGCAGCGGGGTTGTCGACGCCGAGGGTAATTATGCCATCCCGCTGTCGCCTGCACAGGCGAACGGCGGCACGCTGACCGTGAGCCAGAGCGATGCGGCGGGCAACACCTCGCCGAATGTCGCCGTGACCCCGCCCGACATCACCGCGCCGCCCGCGCCGACGATCGCCATCGACGGCACGGGCACGCTCGTGACCGGGACCGGCGAGGCGGGCGCCACCGTTACCCTCACCGGCCCGGCGGGCATCGTGCTCGGCACCGCGCTGGTCGATGCCGACGGGCGCTATGGCGTGACGCTGACGCCGCCGCTGGCCAACGGCGAGCGGATCGACGCAGTGCAGGCCGATGCGGCGGGCAACGCCTCGACCGGTGTCAGCACGTTCGCACCGGATTTCACCGCCCCCGCACAGCCCACCGCGG